>JACMPS010000182.1 GCA_014377395.1 Chthonomonadaceae bacterium | reverse complement strand
TACGAAGCGTCTAGCCAGCGTCCCATGCGACGGAACTTCTGGTAGCGCTTTTCCAAAAGTTCCTCCGGGGGAATCTGGCGTAGCTCTGAGAGGCGATGTGCAAAACGGTCTCCAAGACGGCTTGCCATCACAGAAGGGTCTCGGTGCGCTCCCCCAAGCGGTTCTGCAATCACCTCATCCACAATCTCGAATTCGCAGGCGTGTCGTGAAGTCAGTTTCAGGGCTTTGGCGGCATCGGCGGCACGATTGCGGTCATTCCATAAAATTGCGGCGCAACCTTCCGGCGGAATGACCGAATAGACGGCGTGTCCCAGCATCATAATGTGATCGCCGACAGCGATACCGAGTGCCCCCCCACTTCCGCCCTCACCAATGACCGCCACGATAATCGGAGTTTCGATCATCATCATTTCGCGCAGACAGACGGCAATCGTCGTGGAAATCCCCTCTTCCTCCGCCTGCAAATTGGCTTCGGCGGCGGGAGTGTCCACGAAAATCAGCAAGGGGCGATGAAATTTCTCCGCCATTTTCATCAGACGCAAGGCTTTACGGAATCCAGCGGGTCGAGCAGAGCCAAAGTTTCGCACCACGCGCTCTTTTGCAGTTCGCGCCTTCTGATGTCCGATCACCACCACCTGTTCACCCCGAAAGGTTGCCATACCCCCGACAATTGCCGCATCATCGGCGTTAATTCGGTCGCCGTGCAACTCCAGAAAATCCTCGCAAATCAAGGCGATGTAATCGAGCGTATAGGGGCGTTCGATGTGCCGCGCCATCTGAACCTCGTCCCATGGGGTCAGGTGCGAGAAAATATGACGGGTGCGCTCGTCTTTCGCCTTTTCCAGCTCCAGAATTTTGGCTTCGATATCGATCCCCTTTAGTTTGGCGTCCGCTTGAAGCCCCGCATCCTTACCGATGCGCTTCAGTTCCTCAATGAGAGCGTCCAACTCCGCAATAGGTTTCTCAAATTCCAAAAGATATTTCGATTGCATCAATTCAGTTCTACCCTCTGTTCCGTCATACCTGAGTTGTCCAAGCCGTAAAATTTAAGAAGCCGTGCCAGTTCGCCCCGCAAATCTTTGCGCGAGACGATTCTGTCCACCATGCCACAGCGAAATTGAAATTCGGAGGTCTGAAAATCTTCGGGAAGTTTGCCGCCTACGTCCTGATTGCCGACACGCCGCCCTGCAAACCCGATCAAAGCACCCGGTTCCGCAAGAATGACATCACCGAGAGCCGCAAACGAGGCGTACACTCCCGCCATTGTGGGGTCAGTTAGCACGACGATGTAGGGAATGCCCGCTCTGTCCATTTTCGCCGCCGCCGCGCTTGTTTTCGCCATTTGCATCAGAGAGAGAATCCCCTCCTGCATTCTAGCTCCGCCGCCGTTTGCCGTGAACATGATCACAGGCAACCGCTCCTCAATGCCACGCTCCATTGCCCGCGTCACCTTTTCACCGAGAACGCTTCCCATTGAGCCGCCCATAAACGCGAAATCCGCCGCCCCGACAATAAAGGGTCTTTCTTCAATGGTGGCATAGCCCGTCACGAGCGAATCCGTCAATCCGGTTTTCTCGCGTGCCTTCACGATTTTGTCGGCGTAATCAGGAAAGCCGAGTGGATCAAGTGCCGTAATGTCGGCGTCGAACTCCCTGAAACTGCCCTCGTCCACCATCATCGTGATTCGTTCGTTTGCCCGCAACTTATGATGATATTCACATTTCGGGCAGACGTTGAAGTTTTTCTCCACGTCTTTCGCAAAACTGATTTCACTGCACTTCGGGCATTTGCTCCACAATCCGTCGGGGATATTGCCGGGGGTTGCGCCATTTTTTGCCACTTTTCGGAACCAACTGCCTCGCGCCATAAACGATCACTCTCTTCTCTACCCGCATAGTCTCTCTCAGAGACGCCTTGATACACCAAATCTAAGAGTTGAAAAACAACCCTTTTTACGAGGACGGCGGAATAAATTCGCCACTAAGCGGTCTGGCGTAGTTTTTTCGTAGTTTCCGTCCCGCTGACCGGGGCCTGGACGACTTGTCTGCAAGGTCTCGCAGACCGTTCTGATGACGGAAATCCCTGCTCTTGCAAAACGTAAGAACTTAGTTCGCAAGACCGCTTAGCGGCTTCGCCGGTAGTCCTGCGGACATCCACTCAGCGTGGTCGCTCAGATTCTCTTTAAGATACGCCTTGATGTACTTTATCTAAAGGCGGTCACGCAGGAAATCCACGCGCTTTTGCCGAAACTCACTCTATCGCTTAATCCTGAACCTAATTCAGATATAGACAGTCACGGAGATATAATCCCATGAGCCTACCCGAATGGCGCGAGGAAATTGACCACATTGATGAGGAGGTCATTGCCCTGCTCAACCACCGTGCAGAACTTGCACAAAAGATCGGTCATGCCAAATCAAAAACTCGTTCTCACTATTTTACCCCGGAACGTGAACATTCGGTGTTCCAACGTTTGCTGGCACTCAATGAGGGGCCTCTTCCCTCCCCTGCGATTCGTGCCATTTACAAGGAAATCATTTCCGCTTGCCTTGCTTTGGAGAAGCCGCTCTCCGTCGCTTTTCTGGGACCCGAAGGAACGTTCAGCCACCTTGCCACGATTGCAAAGTTCGGCACTTCCTCGGCATTTCACCCGACAGCGACGATTGCAGAGGTCTTTTCCGCCGTTGAACGCAACACCGTAGACTATGGCATGGTTCCCGTAGAAAACTCATGGGCGGGCGTCGTGCCGGAAACGCTCGATACCTTTACGAACTCTAATTTAAGAGTAGTCTCAGAGATTTTTCAACCGATTACGCATAATTTGCTCACCCATGCAACACGCCTTGAAGACGTAAAGCGATTGTACACCCATTTTCAGCCGTTGGCACAGTGTCGTCAGTGGCTCCGTAATCACCTCCCAAATGTCGAAGAGATTGAAGCCTCTTCTACGGTGAAAGCGGCGGAAATGGCGGCAAACGATCCGACAAGTGCGGGTATCGCTACAACGCTTGCCTCGGAGCGCGTCGGTTTGCCGATTCTTTGCGATCATATTGAGGACAACCCCAACAATCGTACCCGCTTTCTCGTTCTGGGCTACAATGAACCCGAACCCACCGGAAAAGACAAAACCTCAATTATGTTCTCTGTTCAAAACAAAGCCGGGGAACTTGTTCACGCCCTCAATGCTTTTCAGCAACATGAAGTCAACATGACAATGATCGAGTCGCGCCCTACCAAAGCCGAAGCGTGGGAATACTACTTCTACATTGATGTTCAAGGACACCAGCGCGACGGCAATGTGACAAAGGCGATCAATCTTCTCAAAGAGCAATCCCTTTTTGTACGGGTACTCGGTTCCTACCCGGAGGCGAATTAAAGCGTGGCTTATCATTTCGAAGCGTGGCAATGGCTTGCGGCGGGGTTTGCGGCGTTTCTCGTCGGATTATCGAAAACGGGAATTCCGGGCATCGGACTGTTCGCCGTCGTCATCTTCGCGAACCTCATCGATCCGAAACTTGCTTCCGGCGTCGTCCTCCCGATTCTGATCTCGGCTGATCTAATCGCCGCTTCCGCCTACCGGAAAAGCGTGGTCTGGAAGCGGGTCGGGCAACTTTTTCCGTGGGCGGCACTCGGTGTGATCGCGGGCTATTTCGCGCTCAAGCAGGTGGACGGTCACGCGGTGGGGCGGATGATGGGCGTGATCATTCTGGCGATGATCGGGATTCACCTCTGGCGCAAGAAAAACGCGGGAGAGGAACCGAAAATTCCGGAAGGGCTGTGGTTTGCGGTTTTGATGGGATTGATTGGTGGCTTCACGACGATGGTGGGCAATGCGGCGGGACCCGTGATGATCCTCTACCTGCTCGCGATGCACTTGCCGAAACTGGAGTTTCTCGGAACGGGGGCATGGTACTTCTTTTTGATGAACTCATTCAAGGTGCCTTTTTCCGTCAATCTCGGCTTGATCAACGCGCACTCTCTCTTGCTCGATTTGCCGCTCATGGGGATTGCGATGCTCGGTGCGCTTTCCGGGCGCAAACTTGTCCCCTATCTCAATCAAGAAATGTTCGAGACACTGGCACTCATTTTTTCCGTGATTGCGGCGGTGAAGTTGCTGTTTTAATGAAACAAGAAATTCTTACTCCAAAACTGAAAATGCTTTCTCTGCTCGTCGTCCTCGTGGTGGTCGCGCTGTGGGCGGTTCTGTTCTCAAAGGGCTTTTTCCCTGCCTCCTCGTTTCCCTCCCCCGTTCAGGTGGTGAAGGGATTCGGGGAGGAAGCCCGAAGCGGACGCCTATTCGACGATACTGTTGCCTCGCTGTTCCGGGTCTCCACCGGGTTTGGGCTGGCGGTTTTTCTCGGCATTCCGCTCGGCTTATGGCTCGGATTAAAACTCTCGGCACGGGCGGCGTTTCTTCCCGCCGTCAACTTTTTCCGTAGCCTGTCGCCTCTTGCATGGATTCCGTTTGCCATTCTCTGGTTCGGGATCGGAGACACGCCCGCGATCTTCCTGATTTTTATGACCTCGTTTTTTCCGCTTGTACTTGCCACCGCCTCGGCAGTCGCCTCGATCCCGACGGTTCACTTTCGCGTCGCGCAGGATTATGGCTTTCACGGGCTTGAATTCCTCACACAGGTCACTCTCCCCGCCATTATGCCGCAGGTCATCACCGGGTTGCGGGTGACGGCAGGGCTTTCGTGGGTAGTCGTCGTTGCGGCTGAGATGATCGCGGGACGGGACGGACTCGGCTTTCTTATCTGGGATGCCCGAAATCAGTTGCGCCCCGACTTGTTGGTGGCCGGCATGATCGTGATCGGTGTGATCGGGGTAGTGCTGGATCGGCTTCTGGTGCAACTCACCCTTATTCCGAGCGTAAGGTGGGGCTATGACAAGTAGCCTTTTAAAAGTGGATCGGGTGTCTCGTTCGTTCGGGTCGCTCGAAGTGTTGCGTGACCTTTCGCTGGAGATTTCAGCGGGAGAATTTGTCGCGATTGTGGGCCCTTCGGGAAGCGGCAAAACCACATTGCTCAATTTGCTTTCCGGGTACGACACCCCGACTTCCGGCACGATCACTCAGTCGGGCGTCGTGCGAATGGTCTATCAGCACGACGGGCTTTTCCCCTGGAAAACGGCGGGCGAAAACATTTCAATGGCATTGCGTTATTTGCCGGACAAAGCGGAACGTGGTCGCCAACTCGCCGAAATGCTCACCCTGATCGGCTTGGAGGGGTTTGCCGACACCTACCCACACCAACTTTCGGGCGGGATGAGACAACGGGTGGAATTGGCGAGGGCACTGGCGGGAAAAGCCGATACGCTTCTCATGGACGAACCGTTTTCGGCACTCGATTATCTGACCCGACTGCGAATGCGGCGCGAACTCGCCCGACTGTTGCGGGAACGTCCCCGCACCGTCGTTCTCGTCACCCACGACATCGAAGAAGCCGCTCAACTTGCGGATCGGATTATCGTACTCTCCGAGCGTCCCGCACAAATTCGGTGTGAACTTACGGTAAATGTGCCTCGTCCCCGCCAACTCACCCACCCCGAAGTCATCGAAACGATGCAACGTTTGCTCGTCGAGTTGGGCATGACCGGTGGAGAGGGTGCGCCCGTCACGGAGGAAGTCAGCGAGGGGCTAGGGGTTGGGGACTAGTCATCTAACTCTGTAACGTGTATGGGCTGTTGAATCATGTACCGCAGGAATAAATTCCGCGATAGAGGCGAGTACGCCCCGTGTCCTTCGGACACCAAATCCGCGTGAAGAGATTGCGGCAAGTAGCACCCCTACAGCAAGCCTCTTAGCGCTCTTAGCGTCCTGGCGGTTAGATCGCAGTTAATTTTCTAGAGGGAACAAAGGTGAGGCAATGCGTCCAAAAACCGTTCGGATCGTGGCGGCAATCATTCTCAGTTACGCGCTGATCGTGTTTTTGCGATTTCGCGCCCTCCACAAATCCCTGCCGCACGATCAGGAAACTTTTCATCAGGCTCCCGGCAAACGGGGCGGACAAGAAACGCTCACAGTTGCCTTTTTGCCCGTCACCTGTCATCTCACCTGCCCCGTCACCGATTATGCTTCGAAGACCAGCACCACCGGAACGAATTTCGATGCCCTGCGCTTTGCCGAGTTTCCCCCGATTGTCGAAGCCCTCAAAAGCAAAAAATTGCTCGCGGGCTTTATCACCGTGCCTCTCGCGATGAAAATGCGAGAGCAGGGCGTTCCGATCAAAATCTGTTGTCTCGGTCATCGAGACGGCTCCCAACTCACAATCCGCAAAGAAGACCCGGCAAAAAACCTGAGTGATCTGCGCGGGAAAACGATTGCCATTCCAAGCCCGTTCAGCAACGAAAATTTTTTCATCACAAAGATGATGCGCGATCAGAACGTGCAACCCGGCGAGATCAAATTCGTTGTGTTGCCCCCACCTGACATGGTGGCGGCTCTGACCTCAAGAGCGATTGACGGGTTTATCGTTGCCGAGCCGTTTTGCGGCAAAGCGGAACTGGATGGCGTAGGGCGGGTGCTTTACTACGCGAAAGAAATCTGGCCCGACTACATTTCCTGTTGCCTCGTGGTGCATGAAGACCTGATCCGCGAAAGCCCGGAGCGCGTGCGCGATCTGGTGCGGGGCATCAACGAGTCCGGGGAGTGGACGGAGCGACATCGTGCCGACGCCGCAAAACTCGTCGCCCCCTACTTCCGTCAGGACGAAAAACTGCTGAACTATGTGCTGACACAACCGCCGGATCGTGTGACCTACCGCAACCTTAATCCCACCGATGCCGAACTCCAAAAAATTGAGAACATGGGGAAAAGTCTGGGCTTTCTCACCGGAAACCTCCGCCTGACCGATTTAATGGAACGCTCATTTTTCCCGGCACAAATCAACCCCGCAAAGAT
>JACMPS010000181.1 GCA_014377395.1 Chthonomonadaceae bacterium | reverse complement strand
TGGTGGCTCAAGCCGTAGTGTCGGGGGCGGGGATCGGCGAAAGACAGGCGAGCAACGGCGAAAGGAGTACCACCGAGGGAAGCGACAGCGTTAAGGGCTTGTCCCTGATCTATACCGGAAAAGCCAAGAGGCGTTTCCGTCCCGGCATTGCCCGCCCCCTGTCCCACAACGATGAGGTCTGCGTTCAGCCCCTCTTTTGCAAAGGCGAGTGCCGAGTAGAGATTAATTGCCTCGAAATCTCCCCCGAAAGCCTGCCCTGCCGTGATGGTGTGGGTCAACAAGTCATGCGCCTTGAGGGAAGGAACTAGGCGACTGAGTGCGATTGGCAGGGACGCCGCGTCGGTCATAATGTACACCGAGCGGAGTTCGCGCTTTTGCTCTTTCTGCTCCCATGCCCATTTTGCCCCGGCGAGCACGGCGGGGAGTTGGCTGTGCAGTCCGGTGCAAACAACGGGCAACCCCTCCAGCGAAGTAAAGTTCAGCAGGGCGTCGTGAGAAGGGCTTTCAGGAGATTCAACTGCGAGAACAGGGTGCTGGTGCGGCGTGTACCGCAATTTCATCAGATGACCGAGAGGCGTTTCAAGGGGAAACTCTTCGCGCAAAACAGCAATCACAAAATCAAGTCCGCCCGTGCCAAGACCGAGGTCTACGGCTGAAGTATTCAGGAGAACTCTGTCTCCTGAAACGGCAATACCATTTAATGCGGTAAGATTAAGAGCCAGCCGCGTTTCGTTTGTTTCGGAGACACGAACGACCAGTTCTTGCGCCCCGTCACGCTCCGCTTTAATTCCTTCAACACTACCGTAAACTCGTGTCCGAAGGGGAGACTTCAAGTTCATCGCGTCAGGGTGACTTTCGAGAGACCACGCGGCTTGTCGGGGTTATGCCCCCGCGCAACCGCAAGATGACACGCCCATAATTGCCCCGGCACAATGTAGAGAAGCGGACTGAGCCGTTCGTCAATGTCAACGGGAACCGCGAAGGCACGGGTAGCGATCTCCTGAATTTCTTCGGCACGAGCGAAAACAACGATCTCGGCGTTCTTTTCTTTGAGTTTGAGGGCGAGTTCAACCATCGAAGGATAAGCCCGTCCGTTCGGAGCGTAAAGCAGACAGGGAAATCCTTCGGAGACCATCGCAATCGGCCCATGCAAAAAGTCCGCCATAGAATAGGCTTTTGCCAGCAGGTAACTCGTTTCGATCATTTTCAGGGCGGACTCAAGGGCAGTCGCCTGATTCAGCCCTCGCGCCAGCACCGCACATTCCTCCATATAGCGATAACGTTGCACCGTTTCCGCTATCGGCTCCGAGAGCGAGAGAGCCGCCTGAATTGCGTCGGGAACCGTGCGTAGCCCTTCGCGTAGCCCGGTGTCGTTCGACCATTGTGCGGCAAGCAGAGCAATAATTGCCAGCGTTGTTGTGTAGGTTTTGGTGGCGGCAACCGAGCGTTCTTCACCCGCAGAGCAGAGCATCACATGATCGCTGACTTCGGTGAGCGGCGATCCTTCTTTGTTCGTGATGCAGGCGGTCAGTGCCCCGGAAGATCGCGCCGCCGAGAGCGTTTGTACGACATCCGTCGCCTGTCCCGACTGCGAAATTCCCAGCACAAGGCAACCGGAAAGATTTACCTGCGCGTCGTAAAGTGTTGTCACACTTGGTGCAGCGAGAGTAACGGGAACTTTGCAGACGATCTCCAGCAGATACTTTGCGTAGGTGGCGGCGTGATCAGAGGTCCCCCGTGCGGCGATCACGATGTGGCGTATGCCCTGCTCGTGCAAAGCGTTGGCGAGTGCCGCAACAGGCGTGATATTACGCTCGATAGCGTTTGCAACTGCAGAAGGTTGTTCGTAAATTTCGTCCAGCATGAGTGGCATGATTAAAAAATGTCCTTGTTAAGATTCATCACTGAAACCTATTGTCAAAACCCGTCTTTGCTTGCGTAGTGAGGGTTTCCACCGGGGAAAAGGAGAGTTAAGAGTGACTTTGTTTCGGGAGGCAATGTCTTTTCTTGAGGCGAACTTACTCCAAAAAGAGCTGCGAAAAATTCACTTTGAGAAATTTGAGCGGGTGCATCGGTTTCGCGAGTAGAAAATCGGAAAGGCTGAGCCACGATTTCCGTATTCCCATAGGGAGTTTCGACGACTACGGAAGCGGAAGTTTCCGTGCTACTCTCACAGTGCTTGTCCGTGCGAATCAGGGCTAAACTGTTGAGGAGAGCGGAACGA
>JACMPS010000180.1 GCA_014377395.1 Chthonomonadaceae bacterium | reverse complement strand
TAGGCCCTGTCTTAAAATCGCCGTTCTTGACTGCGATGACGATAACGTATGCCACTCTCTCGTCCCCCCTTGGGCCGGGCGTCGTAAATTCACCGTCAATAATCACCCAAACTTTGACGTTCGGATTCGCTACTCCGCGCACAACAACACGTCTGAACTCTTCTCCTTTAAACAATTGCGATACAAGATGTTTTAAGGCGGGGGCACCGGGTTTCCCATTCACGGGAGCAGGCACTTGAATGTCCGTGACCTTTATCTTACCGAGAGATTGAAGATGCGCCCTGGAACCGAATGTAAAATCGAAAGACAGAGGGGCACCCTCATCAGAGGATTTCACGCAAATGTCCGCAACGAAGTGACCGAGACGGTCTTCAACAAATCTTTCATACCTGTGGCGAACAAGGTCACGATCCCAGAAGGGTAAATATCCTACCCTCTCGTAACCAGGCCAATGGGGTGCTACCAACACCACATGAACCCATTGCCCCGCCTTGAAACAAAGATCGCTTTGCGTCTGTGTTGCCTCGATCTTCTTCAACTTTGTTTGATACTCACTAGAGGAGGTGGTCAGTCGTAACTCTACTGGCTTCCCGTCCAGTGTAAGGCTGATCTCCTGTTTCAGAGCGTCATTTTGTTCAGACCTCCTGCTTTTTTCAAGGGCTGAGAAACCCTTGATGATTGCTGTAGAAGGACTAACGATCATTTCATCGCGGGTTGCAAGCCAGTTCCGATTTCCAATCGCTACATAGATTTTCGTGTCGTGATAGATGGGCTTCATAACGAAATCCGCGACATAATGACCCGGTTTGTCCTCCACAAAGTCCTGTCCGGGACCAACCTCCAGGATGGGGGGCTTTCCGGGAGGGCCCGTCAGAACAAGGCTGACCTTCCCCCCGATAGGAAAGACAAGGCTGGTTTGTCTGCTCATCTCCTTTTGAGGGAGAGGATTGAGTTTTACCTGGCGTTTATTTTCTCCGATGACCTCCAACGCAACAGGCTTTCCGTTCACGAAAAGGCTAATGTCTTGAGCGTGTGCATCAAAGGGAGGAGATGCTATCGCAGTAGCAACCATTACCGGAGCACAAGCCCACTTTTTAATGGCTGATAAGGGTTGAGAGGGATAGCACAAGAGATTTTTCACGATAATTCTCCGTTTATCAAAATGGTTTATGGTTTATGACAAAAGCCCGACAAAAACCTACTTGAGCGGGGGCGTGTACACCCGTATTCCCGCAAGCGGAACTTCACCCTCCCTAACCTGAATCAGTTCGAGCGTGTGCTTTCCGTTCGACAAGCCCTGCGCCAGCACAACACTCGCTTCACGGGAGGGATCGGTGACGGGAGGAGCCGCGTACTCATCTACGAACAAAGGCAGTACGCCCCACTTAAACTCGAAACCGGCGGGCATCGGCTTTTTGCTTACGTCTCGTGCGAAATCAATGCTCCAGTCTTCCGGGAGGATCACGACGCGACCGGACTTCGAGACAAAGCGCGTTTTGTTATCCCCTACTCCGTCCACTCCCGTTTTGCTCCCCGTGACCTCAAACTTAAACTCGGTTCCGGCATCGTTTACCGAGGTGA
This sequence comes from Chthonomonadaceae bacterium, assembly GCA_014377395.1. Taxonomy (GTDB): domain Bacteria; phylum Armatimonadota; class Chthonomonadetes; order Chthonomonadales; family Chthonomonadaceae; genus JACMPS01. Next base: position 2,082 of record JACMPS010000180.1, on the reverse strand, counting down.
CTTTGAGCGTCCAATCCTCGATCAAAAGCGGCTTTTCGTGCTGAACGTGCATGATGCCCGGAAACCACGATGAATAAGCCGTCGAAACACGAGTAAACGTGTAAAGGTCGGAGATTTCGGAGGGGGACTTGCCGTCAATTAAGACTTTCGCGGTTGCAATCTTTCCGCTTTTCGAGGGACGGGAAAGCGCAAGCACCCGGTTTCCCTCGAACTCGATTTTGAGGTGTCCGTTTTTCCAACGGGCTTCCTTCCCCACGCGAAACTCTTTCGTGAGAGATTGCCAACTCGATTTCGGGAATTGCGGATTGTAGACAAGCGGATTTTCCACGAGTCTTGCCATAAGGAAACAGCCGTAATCGTTGAGGTGTACCCCGTCAGTCAGCAATTGATCCACTTTCAGATTATTGTCCTTGAGGTAGTTGCGCCAGTTTTCGCGAATGTCGGCAACCTCCGCTCCTGTTTTCGCCGCAAGAGAGGGCATAAACTCATGGGCGTGTTTGTCGTGCCACTCTGCCGCATGGGGATCGTTTTGCTGTCCTGTCGCGAGGTGATCGGTCAACAACAAAATTTCGGCGGTGGTACGCTTTCGTAATTCCGTCACGATTTCGGTGTAGTCATCATCGCCGCCGTAGTCGTGGAAAATCACGAGGTCGGGATAATAGGCATAAAGATCGGCGTAGGCGGTGCGCTTAAGCAGGTTTGCCGAAAATCCGCCAATCGCCCGATTTTCAACGGTCAGGTCGGCGTTAGGGTAACTCTTTTTCAGAAACTCAGCGACTTCGTGCCACCACTTTTGTTCGGTAATGGATTGCCCATAAACAAGAACGCGCACCCGATTTCGCTTTTGCGGCGTACTGGTTTCGAGAAGCGTCATTGTTCGCTGGAGGTTTTTGCCTCGCGCTGGGTTGAGGGTGATTTTAGGAGCGGGATACTCGGTTTTCAGGGTTTGTGGTGTGTTGGGCATCAGGAGAAGGGGGAGCAAAGTCAGTAGCATTGGGGTCTTTTTTCCTATTTGTTTGGAGCATTTTTCAATTTTGGAAGGCAATTACGCTGAATCTTTGTCTTCAGGACTATCGGCGTAGCCGCAAGCGGCGAATTTATTCCGCCGGATTGTTTGTGTCATATTTGGGCATTACGGAAGTCGGGAAGAGAAACCGGAATCCCTCCCCTTGCGATTGAAATCTGTGAACAAAGCCCCGCCGCCGTCCATTCAAGTGCGCTGTAGATGTCAATGGTAGGTGGCGTACCATGCAAAATAGTTTCAACAAATTCACGCCCAATGTGATAGTCCCCTCCCCCATGCCCTGCACGTTTCGCTTCAAGCGAGCGTTCTTTCCAGTGCGGCGTCAGGTGTTCCTCAAAATCACTGAGAGGTTTCCACCCGCGATGATCGTCTGAGACGTTTTCGCCAAGCCAGAGTTGCCCCGGTTGTCCGTCTTTCCGGGAGGCTTCGTAGGCTCCCTGCATTCCCTGCAACGCATAATAGGTCGGCAGGTGCGGACGATTTGACATCATATCAAGGCGTATTTTGATGAGTTTTCCGCTTTGTAACTGACAGAGCATCAGCGTCGTGTCGTCGTGCGGGTGTTCCGGGTCGGTGTGTTGCCCCGTTCCAAAACAGGAAACCGTTGCAATTCGTTCGTTTTTGTCGGCGATCTTAAACCACTGCATTATGGGGCCCAGGCTGTGCGTCCCATAGGTGCAACCATTGATACCCACCTGCCATTTTGCCCGCCACGTTGGATTTCCTAAAGCGTCGTGGTGCAGGGCGCGAACCTCGTGCAGATACTCGCCCTCTCCGAAGTAGAGATCGCCGAAAAGCCCCTTCTTTACAAGTTCACCGATCAGCACATTCGGTTCTAGAAAGCAGTAATTCTCCGCAAAAAAGTAGGTTTTCCCGGAAGATTTCACGGCATCGAGCAGTTGCCAACATTCGTCCATCGAGACCGCCGCCGTCACCTCCGAAAGTATGTGCTTGCCCGCCTCTAAAGCAAGGACACTTTGTGGAACGTGCAGGGGCATGGGAGTCGCCACCACTACGGCGTCCACTTTGTCGAGCATCGCTGTGTACTCAGCGAAACG
>JACMPS010000179.1 GCA_014377395.1 Chthonomonadaceae bacterium | reverse complement strand
GCTTCGGGTAGAGTCGTGGTTCCACAGGCATGGCAGGTGGCGGTGCTTTCGGGGTTTGCAGGGCTGATCAATGCATTTACGATACCCGCGCAACAAGCCTTTGTCACGGATATGGTGGAGGATCGGGCGGCCCTCTCCAACGCGATTGCCCTTAACTCAACCCGCTTTAATCTGGCGCGTATTCTAGGTCCGATGTTGGCGGGAATTGTGCTGGTGAAGTATGGGGAAGCAACCTGCTTTTTCATCAACGGAGTGAGTTTTATTGCCGTGATTATTTCTCTTTTGATGATGAAGTTGCCCGCTTTCGTTCCCCGTAAAAAAGAGACTTCGTTGTGGGAAGGCTTCACCTACCTCGGCAATCACGCGGGAATGTTGCGAACAGTCATTTTGGTGTCGGCGGCTTCGATGTTTGCGTGGTCTTGCTCGACGCTTTATCCGGCGTTTGCCGACCTTTACAAAGTGGGTGAGACTGGTTTCAGCCGCATGATGTCGGCGAATGGCGTGGGGGCGTTGCTGGCGGGGTTGGTACTGGCGTGGGTGGGAGAGCGAATCAAGCGGGAAGTGCTGATTTATAGCGGAGGGGGCGTGTTTTGCTTGGGATTGTTCGCGCTGTCCTACACGTTTTCGTACCCGCTTGCGTTGGCATTGCTGGTGCTGACCGGGTTTGCGATGATCATTTTCGGCATTTCCTCGAATACCAAAGTGCAGACGGAAGCCCCCGACGATCTGCGCGGGCGAATTATGGCGGTTTACTCGCTTGTGTTTAATGGATTGATGCCCGCCGGAAGTCTGATTATCGGGTTTCTTGCACAAAAGTTCGAGATTCATCAAGCGGTACGGATTCACGCGGCGATTTTCGGGGCGTGTCTCATTGCGACAATGTTCTGGTCGCATTACGGAAAAGTAGAGGGAGCGACGGAGTAAATCATCCGCCAGCCGCTTTCCTTTTAATCCTGTTGGACTTCATGCTCGCCACAGGAAATAGGGTCAGCGAAAGTTTGTGCGAGTATAGTTAGACAGAGTACACTTGAATGAAGCATACTCTGTCTAGTCGTCGCCAGACAAAGTATACTCAACTATACAACTTAACTGAGGTTCGTCCATGCCCTCCATTATGTTTAAGCCCGATCCCTTTTTCAACCGTACCTATGAACTCTCCGCACTCGAACGCGCCATGAATCATCCCGGCAAAGGCGGGCAGATGACGCTTCTTTATGGGAGACGGCGACTGGGCAAAACCTACCTTCTCCAACGTTACTTCACGGGAGGGGTGAGCGGCAACGAAACCGTGAAACCGCACTGCTACTTTCTTGCGGAGCAGACAACCGCTCAAACTCAGCGTTTTTCTCTTGCGGAACAGATTCTGGCTTCTCTTCCGTCCTCCGGGGTGTCAAAAGAGGAAATTGCCGTCTCATGGAATGCGTTATTGCGCTATGTGTCTCAGGAGGCGCAAACGCGAGAAACCTCATCAGGTCGGTTTGCCCTCATTCTGGACGAGTTCCCTTATCTTGTCGCGCAAACACCCGAACTGCCTTCGATTCTGCAAGCATGGTGGGATCGTGAAGGAACCCACGTTCCTCTCTATGTGATTCTTTGTGGGTCTCAACTCTCTGCGATGACAGCACTCGGTATGGAGAATGCGCCGCTTTTCGGACGTTTTAACGGCGGCATCTACCTTCTCAATCCGCTTCGGTACGAGGATGTTGCCTCCTTTTATAAAAACAGTTCTCTTTATGGTCTCGCTGAAAAACTGATGATGTATGGCATTTTAGGGGGAACCCCTCGCTATCATGCGATGGTGGACACAACCAGATCGTTGGAGGAAGAGGTGATTGCGCTTTTGATGCAACCCCGTGCCGTGCTGGAGAACGAGGTACGCTTTCTTTTGGGGAGTGAGCAAATCCGTGATCCTGCCCCCTACAACGCCGTGATGGGCGTGATTGCCGCCGGGGAAACGCAGTTCGGGGGCATTCAACAGAAGACGGGAGTCGAGAAAGGAACGCTTTCTTTTTACCTGAAGACGTTGACGGAATTAGGCTGGGTGCGTCGCGAGTTTCCTTTCGGAGACAAGGCTGAACGACGCGCTCTGTACCGAATTGCTGATCCTTTTCTGGCGTTCTGGTACCGCTTTGTTGCGCCGTTCGCCAGCGCACTCCAGTTTGCAGAATCAAAGCGAATTTACGAAGAGCAGGTGGCTCCCCACCTTTCCAGCTACATGGGCTGGGGCGTTTTTGAGCAGATTTGTACTCAATGGTTGCACCGATACGCAAGCGAAAAATTGGGATTAACAGTCCTTCAGATGGGGCGATACTGGAGCCACGATAGTCAGATCGAGATTGACATCATGGCGCAATTGGAGAACGGCTACCTTTTCGGTGAGTGTAAGTGGAGTGCGGAAAGTCCTATTGGACTACGTGTCTACAGCCAACTCCGTGCCAAAATCGCAGGGTTGCCCGAAGCGAAATGGCGTCATAATCCGACTTGTGTTTTGTTCTCGGTGGGCGGGTTTACCCCGGAACTGCACAGTCTCGCTCTTGAGCCGGAAGAACGTCTGTTTCTCGTAGGAAAGAAAAACCTTTTGCCTCAAGGGACTTGATGGAGATTTGAGAGGTAGGCAGGAAGCACGTCTGCAATGATGCGGAAACAGTACAAAACCCATAGAATAAATTTGCTGGGAAAGGTTATGTCGCTCCGAGTTGATCCAATCGCTGACTAAAACAGTGGTTACACTTTTCCTCAGTTTGGGCAATAAAAGAAGTCAAGTTCGTAATAATTACGACTTAAATTTCTCTTGGAATTGGTTGTCGGCTAACGACCTCACTTTTACCCTCGTAAAATAATAAGAACCTTTTTAATAGAAATCACGTCTTACCCCCGTGTTTTCGCACCATGTTCGCATCGTTGCCGGTGCGCTTCCTCTAGCATCAACAGAAAGGAATCGCAATATGCCCACCGATTTTACACCTCGTAGCATTGCTTTTTTTGCAAATTATGTTCCCCGACAATGCGGTATCGCCACCTACACAAAGGATATTCGGAACGCCGTCGCCGCGATTGAACCCGGCATGGACTGCCCCGTGATTGCCGTTACCGACCGACCCGGTGAATACGCCTACCCCCCGGAAGTTCGTTTTGAATTGGATCAGCAGGACAAGGACGCTTATCGTCGTGCCGCAGAATTTATTAATACCCGCAACGTGGACGCCATTTGTATTCAACATGAGTTCGGTATTTTTGGTGGAAATGATGGAGAGTATGTTCTCGAATTTATACAGCATCTCCGTATTCCGCTTGTAACCACATTTCACACGATTCTCAAAGAGCCCAGTCCCAATCAACGCCGAATCATGGATTCGCTGATTAAGGCATCGGGCAGGCTGGTTGTTATGTCGGAAAAGGGAAAGACTTTTCTGAAGGAAATTTACAAAGCCCCCGAAGACAAGATAGATATTATTCCGCACGGCATCCCGGATATGCCGTTTGTAGACCCCAACTTTTATAAAGACAAGTTCGATGTGGAGGGCAAGCAAGTTTTGCTGACCTTCGGGCTACTTTCTCCGAATAAAGGCATTGAGAACGTCATTCGTGCTCTGCCGCAGATTATCGAAGCCGACCCCGACGCTGTTTACGTTGTGTTGGGGGCGACCCACCCGAACCTCGTGCGCGAAAGTGGAGAGGTCTACCGGGAAAGCCTCGTTTCGCTGGCGAAAGACTTGGGCGTCGCCGATCATGTACGCTGGTTTGATCAATTCGTGTCGCTGGATGACCTGAAAGAATTTATCGGGGCGACTGACATCTATATCACGCCGTACCTGAACCCAGCACAAATTACCTCCGGTACACTGGCTTACTCGTTTGGTTGCGGGAAAGCCGTTATCTCGACTCCCTACTGGCACGCGGAAGAGTTGCTCGCTGAGGAGCGGGGCATCCTTGTTCCGTTCGGGGACGCGGAGAGCATTGCACGGGAAGTGATCAGTTTGCTCAAGGACAATCGTAAACGCCACACCATGCGTAAAAAAGCCTATGGGTTGGGGCGAAGCATGATCTGGAGCGAGGTAGCGTTAAACTTCCGCGAGTCGTTCCGGTTGGCACGGGTACAAGCCCCTGAAAACGCCCAGTCAAAATTGCCAAAACGTTTTAAGCCCGCCGCCGACCTGCCTCCGTTTCGCCTTGATCACCTGCGTCGTCTTACGGACACGACGGGAATTATCGAACATACACGGTTTTCATTGCCCGATTTTAATGAAGGCTACTCGACGGACGACAACGCCCGTGCTTTAATCTTGACGACTTTGCTGGAAGGCACACGTTACGCTTCGCGTGAGACAGCCCGTTTTGCGGATACCTATGCGGCATTTCTGAATTTTGCGTTCAAGAGCGAAACACGGCGCTTTCATAATTGCTTGAGTTATGCGAAACATTGGGAAGAGCCAATTGGTTCGGAGGACAGTCACGGGCGCTCTTTGTGGGCATTAGGCGTGGTGGCGGGGCGTACTCAGCAGACTCATCTGCGAACCTGGGCAGCGCATACGTTCGACTTTGCGATGACTCCCGTAGAGCATTTTACCTCACCGAGAGCCTGGGCTTTTGCCCTGCTTGGGCTTCACGAGTATCTGCAACGCTATAAGGGTGATCTGGCGGCAATCAATCTGAGGGCTGAACTGGTTTCCCGCTTACAAAATCGTTATCAAGATGCGTCAGGAGAAGGTTGGCACTGGTTCGAGGCGATTCTCTCCTATGACAATGCTGTCATTCCACAAGCATTGATCTTGAGTGGTGCGGACATGAAGGCACCGGAAATTACTCAACTCGGAATTTCTACGCTGAAATGGCTAATGGAGACGCAACGGGGTACAATGGATGTGTTTCGTCCGGTTGGTTCCGATGGGTTCTATCCGAGGCACGGCACTTTTGCCCGTTACGATCAGCAACCCTTGGAAGCCGGAATGACGACCCTCGCTTGTTTGGACGCATTTCAGGTGACGAAAGACGATGTGTGGCTACTTGAAGCGCAACGTGCTTTTCAGTGGTATCTGGGAGCCAACGACCTGGGTGTCGAGATGATTGATACCGACACCGGAGGCATTTTCGATGGACTTCATGTAGATCGTGTCAATCGAAATCAGGGTTCTGAATCGCTTGTCTGCTACTTGTTGGCTCGCCTGAGTGTCGAAGAAGCTATCGGTAATCGGCAAGTCACGGTGAGTGGGCGTGTGCGACGGGACGCAACCGGAATGGCGGTTGCGAACAGCAATAAAACAGGAGAGAAACTGCCGCAGAATGGTCTCAATACAACGAACGGGGTTAAAACTCCAACCCGATAGTGCGCGTGTTTTGTTTCGGGATTTCTACCCGACGAATGATGCGCGAGCAGGTAAAATCATTGCTCGCCTGATGTCTCTTTCCGAAGATGAAGTGGATACTTTGCTGGAGCAGGTGACGGTTGAATTTGGCGACCGTCACATGCATTTTCGGCATTATTTCGAGGAAAGATTCGAGGAAGTTCAGCATCTTATGTTGACGGATGAGGCACTCAGTGATGCCCGCCGCCAACTCATCGGTTCTTACTTCACGATGGAGTATTCTTTAGAGTCCGCCGCCCTTTTCAATCCCTCAATGGTCTGGCACCCAGATCAAACCGGACTTCAAAAGGGAGAAAAACGCTTTGTTCTCAGTCTTCGTGCTACCGGAGAAGGACACCTTTCATCAATTACGTTCCGCTCCGGCATCATTGACGCGAAAAACGTCATTACGATGGATTCCTATTCTCGTTATGTCACTGCTCCCCAGCTCGTTCCCGACGCCTTTTACGAAAAAGCACTGTTCACCACGAAATTGCGCGAAATGGGCGTCTGGACAAACTATGCCGATGAGATTTTAAGCGTTTACGATGAACACTTTACGCTGGACGAATTGAAGCATCGGCTTGCCGAAATGAAGCAACATGATCGTACCCGCTATAAGGAAAACGAACATACTGCGGATCACGTTTTTATGCTGGCACAGGTCAATTACACGGTGGCTTACGCACCCGACACCAATATATCGGAGCGCGTGATCTTTCCTCATTCTCCCAGTGAGACAAACGGCATTGAGGACGCCCGCTTTGTGCAGTTTACTGAGGAAAGCGGCAAGGTGATTTATTACGCCACCTACTCCGCTTACGACGGGAAAGTCGTGTTGTCGCAGTTACTGGAAACCGAAGACTTTATGCGGTTTGAGGCGTTCACGCTGAACGGCTCTGAAGTGCAGAACAAAGGAATGGCTCTTTTTCCGCGTCGCATCAATGGAATGTACGCCATGATTTCACGGCAGGACAACGAAAACATTTTCATTATGTTTTCGGAAGAGCCTCACTTCTGGCACTCCAAGCAAATTTTGCTCAAACCGACTTATCCCTGGGAGTATGTGCAACTCGGCAACTGTGGCTCACCTATTGAACTGGATGAAGGCTGGCTTGTGCTGAGTCACGGTGTGGGGGCAATGCGCAAATACAGTATCGGTGCGTTTTTGCTTGACAAAAAAGACCCAACCAAAGTGATCGGGCGCATGAAAGAGCCGCTTCTTACCCCTAATGACAATGAGCGCGAGGGCTACGTGCCGAACGTCGTCTATAGTTGCGGGAGTGTGGTTCATAATGGTTCGCTGATTCTGCCCTATGCCATGTCGGATTACGCTTCAAGCATTGCGATTATCCCGGTGAAAGAGATACTGGCGGCGATGTGAGGGAAACGCCCCCTCCCCCAAAATCCGGGAGAGGGGAGCCAATACAAATGCCCGTTGCTTTCAACATTTTTCTTTCGCTTTCTCTGCTTGCAACTTTGTGTCTTCGCGTGAGATAGATTTTCCTCCCCCTGTTTTTCTCTGTGTCTCCGTGTTCTCTAACGAAGTGAGTGGTTGATCTCTTCTTAGCGTTACAGTAAGTGATCAGGGTTTGGTAGTTGAGATAAGGACGACAACGGTTTCAAGGGATTCGGGGATTCGAAATTGAGGAATCAAGGTAAGGTAGAGGGGAGTTTCGCCGGGAAGAACCGACGAAACTCCCTCTTTTGTTTTGTTGAGAACGAAATCGCAGAGTAGGTCGGTCAGAATTTGGGTGTGCAGGAGAGTGAAAACGTTTTCCAGGTCTTTGCCGATTGCGATTTCGCCTGAAATTCCAGTGATCTCCGAAAGGGCGGCGTTCCAGCGCACAATCATCCCTTCACGGGTGATCTGGAAAGCGGATTGCGTCAGCGTGTCGAGGAGTGTGCCGACAAAACGAGTGGCGGATTCGCTGACCCGATAGGCTTGCTCTGCGGAGGCGCGTTGGACGGAATGGAGCAGACGTTCTTGCAGAAGACGGGTTCGGGCTTCGCTTAATTCAAGACGGAGTGCCGCGATTTTTTCGGAGAAAGCAGGTGCGGGAGTCTCACGAAAAGCGATTTCAGGTTCGGATAGATGACGAGAAGACACGGGCTTTACCTCAGCGAAAACAAAACAACACTGTCTTTGATTGTGGCACGTCTTGGCGAAGACCTCAGTGTTTTTTTGCCCTCACCCCCAACCCCCTCTCCCTGCCAGTCGCTTAGGCTCCTTAGGGAGAGGGGGAGTCAATGCAAAGACATGAGAGATTGGAGAGGGGCAGGGTTGGTGGTCTGCTCTGCTTGACCGAAATCTGATCTCTACTGAACGCGCATTTCGAATAGCCCAATTCCTAAAACCCCTACATCTTGCGTTGTTCTCTTGCTTTTTTCACTAAATAACCCTCTTTTCCTTGACATTAGACATTTGTATATGTTAATCTATGTGTATGGTTGTTCTGTTTATGTTTTGTTATACATAGAAGGGTCTTTCTCATGTCACACGATTATGTTCCACCTGTACACAGAGCCAACGCTTTTAATTGTCCTCACTGCAACGCTTTCGCGCAACAGTCATGGAATTTTGTGCTAATCGAGCAAATCAAAACACTTGTAGGCTCTCAGCAAGTGTATCACAGCGATATCACTGCGTGTCGCTGTGAAGTCTGTCGCAAATTTTCCCTTTGGGACAGAGCGAGTTTTGTTTATCCTCGTACTCTCATCGCACCAATCGCCTCAGAAGATATGCCCGAAGATGTTGCGAAGGAGTACGAAGAGGCAAGACTTGTTTACGCTCTGTCGCCGAAAGCCTCCACTGCCTTGCTTCGATTAGCGTTGCAACGGCTCTGCCAACATCTTGGGGAGCCCGGCAAAGACATTAACGCCGATATTGGTGCATTGGTCAAGAAAGGGTTGCCCCCTGCTGTGCAAAAAGCAATGGACATTGTGCGCGTTGTTGGCAATGAGGCAGTACATCCCGGAACAATGGACATTAACGATACACCGCAAATTGCTCTCCGTCTCTTCAACCTTGTTAATATGGTTGTTCACGATATGATTACACGCCCAAAAGAACTT
>JACMPS010000178.1 GCA_014377395.1 Chthonomonadaceae bacterium | reverse complement strand
TGGCATTATCGGTACCGAATTATGGGAAAAGAAAATTGGACAATTGCCAAAATAAAAGCGCAGAAGTCCGTTGGCACCAATGAGGAGCCGAGTGCTCTTCGTCAAAAGGATAAAGAGCGATTGAAGGTTGATTCACTCATGATCAAAACGCTACGGCGCGGGTAAGCCGTCAAGAAGTGTCATCATTAACAATGTGCGTTTCGCGGCGTTCTGATTTCTGTCTCGGCGGGTTTTCATAAGGTAATCTCTGGGTAAACGGATTTGCTTTCTATTTTGCTTTGCTTTAGGCTAGCCTGCAAGCGGCAAACTGCGCGACCTCTGAGGATTTCAAAGGGTCGCTGCTAACGCTCGCTCGACTTGAGGAGGAACGGCGGGTTCCAGAATCTGGTGGGAGGCATCGGCAGGATGCGGGCAGCCGAGGTCTGCTCCTCTAGTCGCTGAAGGAAAAATCTCAACGAAACAGCGAACACTTGATGATTGGGCCGTGTTTCGAAACATAGGCGTAGTCCTCTGTGATTTCCAACACGTTGCGCCTGCTTGTCCGCTCCGGCGTCAGGTTTCCATCGCTCTGCCCTACGGCAAGGCAGTCACTTCTGCTTCTCCCTCCCTATGAGGTGACAAATTGTCATTGGGCTATCTTCAATACCGAAACCAATAGCGCATCCGACCGGAAGCTCGTGGGCGTTAGACCCTTGTTTGTCCCTACTTCAAGCCAATCGATCCCAACAAGCACAAACAATTTACTGACGGCACCAGTAGGATACTTTCTCGCTATCCTCCTGTTGAAGCAGAACGCCTTGAAACTTCCCCCTTAATCGATGGAGGCGAGATTTCACCGCTGTAAGCAAGACGCAAAAACTCTTCCGCAGTACGCTCAGCACTGGCTAAACTACTTTTTGCAACCGAGATGAAAGGTGGGTGACTCAGTGTCTCGAAAGAATCTTCCTTGACAACCGTAACTTCCTGGTCTGGTATCTCATTTTTCATCAGGGTAATTTGTTCTGGACTCATCTGGCTCCTTTTGTTGTCTTGCCCGATTACGTATCTCGACAGTGACTGCGGCAAGAGCATTGCATAATGGCTCAATGTACGTGAGCATTTGCGTTCTGGCAATCCTTGTTTTACCAGAAATTCCGATTGCATTGGATTGAACATTCAAAACGCCTACTTTTTCGCCGTCATCCAACAATGAAACCGATACGAAGCTACGGAAAGAACTGCGTGTTGCAAAGTAGGTACGAATCTGAGTCGCAACCCGAGCGGGTTGTCCCAATAAGAGTTGTTCCATAAATCGCTTGTCTTGAATATCCTTGACAACTTGCGTTTCTCCGGTGACATAGGCTCTGGGTGCCCCAAAGATTGCATCATCTTGCTCTACGTCAATTGGAACCGCGAAGTTTTCTGGAGAGCAGTGAGAATCCTCTGCCCAACTCTGGATCACAAGAATACCATCATAACTGGATAAAATCCGTTTTGGATCTGCGAAATGTAATCCGGAAAAGTCAGAGGCTGACTTTTCGACAACAGTAGCGAATGTCATTACATTGGCATTGATACGAAGACTGTCTTTCTGGTCGCGATAATGGCTAACGATAACCGCTCGAATGAAGGAGAGGATCGTTTTTTGGGCGCGCGTAAGTTCGTCTGTATTATACTCGCGCAAGCGCCTCATAATCATCATCGCTTCGGTCTGGGCCCTACTGAATATCCCCTGAAACAAGACCTCACTGGAGACAACTCGCTCCCTCTTTGCCGTTGAGGGACTATTTGCCGCCGCAGGGGGAAGTTTCAAAAGAGGGAACACCGGAATTTCTGCAATATCGCCTAGCGTTGCCTCTGGAGAATGAACTTCGGGTCTAATGGCTTCATCTCCGTATTGCCTCTGCAGGCTAGCCCAAGTACGATCACGTAACTCTATCAGCGAGAGCAAAGAATTTCCACGCTCTGACGGAGACGTTGCAAATACCTTTAACAGCCCTTTGGTAAACATGGTTCCATCATCGTGCCAGCGGGAAGGATCTTCTTTCGAGGAAGAGCAAAGAAGTGCCGTACCGGATTTTGCAGTGGGATCATTCCAATTGACCTGATTAATCTTTTCACGCACGATTTCTTCGAGTGGACCCAAATAGCCGATGACTGCGGCTGCCGCAAAACAGGCGTCCAAAAAGAGAAAACGTCGGTAGTTTCCGGCATTGCGTTTCAAGCTTTTGGCGAGACTTTCAATGTCAATGCTCGTATGATATGCGTCGTCATCTGAAGTTTTATGGATCGCCAGAAAATACTCTTTGCTGTTGTCGCGAAAGCCTCCATGACCGATATAGTAGACGATGATGTCCGTAATCGGGTTTTCTCCACGTGGCTTTTCCAACTGAACTTTAAGCCAGATCGAGATGCGTTCGATGATGGCTTGGTTGTATTCTTCTGAATCAAAGAGATCGAGGAGTGACTCTCCATCGATAAGAGCAAATCCTTGCGGATGGAGAAAGTATTCTTTAACGCCTTTATGAGATGCCTGAAACGGGGCAACGGCTTTTTCTGAACGATAACTCTGATGATTCGGATAAACGCTCGCTCCCAGGAGAATCACGAGAGGATTACTCCGTTTATTTCTCAGAGGGAGGTGCGCTTGACTTGAAGACTTCGGCAAGGGTGATGGCATCCTGACTGGTAATATTTTCTGCCCTCACCTCTCCCTGAGGACCTTTAATCGTAATTTTTGCATCATGACGCTTGGAAAGATAGGTCTGGATTCCCTTTGCAATCGCGAGGATTGCGGGAGTTCCAAAGAGGAGAACGAGAGTAGCTCCCATGTCCTGAGTATTTTCTGATCCCCGACGTTGCTCGACTTCAACCTCAGGCAACCCCTGAAGGCTCTGAGAAAGTTCGCTTGCAAACCGATTGGCTTCGGCCAAAGAGACTCCCACAAACTCAATCGTCATGCTTTGTTTTTCTGGTTCCATGTGCCTGTTTCTCCAAAAGTTGCCGTGTCAATTGCACACAAAATCGCTGGTGAGTGAACATAAAGTGTGCTCGTGGTCTGAAAAACATTGCTCTGAATAGCTCTTCCGAAAGCGAATAGCTTCACTAAAGGGTATTCATGTTCTTTTATTTAGATTCCTGCTTCTCTTGACAAAAATTTATAGTTTTTGCATTTCATCTTAAGACTGTATCTTTTAAAACGAAGCATAGACAGCCTTTTCAGGAGAATACTACAGCGGAAAGACCGGATGGGCAGAGGAAGTAAGCACGACGACTTAGCGTGCCAAAGCGGGCTTCCCCCGACGGCTACCTGATATAAAAGGGGTTATGTCTGGCAATGTCGGAGGGGTAGCACCGCATTAACCGGTGAAATGAGATCAAGCCTTCGAGATCAAATCACCACTTACTGTGGTGCTACCATAGTAGTCAGTTTGTCTAAAGATTAGAATTTCCGAACCCGTGTTTTAACCCTGATGACGAGCGAAAATCAATCATTGGCGTCCACTAAAATTCACGCAAACAGACGGATAGAGACGAACTCAGATCGTCTATGGCTCTAAAACGACTTTGCCCGTAGTCTTGCGATTTGAAATCGCTTCCTGCGCCTGCGCGACCTCCGAAAATGGAAACCGCTGTACGTCCAACTGCAATTTACCGCTCGACACCCACCCCAACATTTCGTTCAGCCCGCGTTCGAAGTCCGCGATATTGCCGAAAAGATTGTAGCCCCGTAATGTCGCGTTCTTGCCCACCAGCGACCATAAACGCTCCACAGGCAGGCCACTCCGGCTCCCGGACTGCCCGCCATAAATCAGCCAGTAGGCTTTTTGTCCAAGCGCGTCAAATGCCTCGCTTCCTAAATCTCCCTGCGAATCTAAAAAGAGACTGAAGCCCGCCCCGTCCGTTTCCGAAAGAACGGATTTTGACCAGCCGCTCTGGGTATAATCGAAGACCGCATCTGCACCTAGGGAATGTGCCCGCTCATGTTTGGACGGTGATGCCAGCCCCATGACTTTTCCTGCGCCTTTGAGTTTGGCAATCTGGATGGCAAGTGAGCCCACCCCGCCTGCCGCGCCCGCAATCAGCACGCTTTGTCCCTCCCGCAAATTTCCGGCTTCCAGCAAAAAGTAAGCGGTGAGGCCCTGCACTAGAAGCGCGGTCGCGGGCGCAAAATCCAGCGCGTCCGGCAAACGAATTGTCTCCTGCGCGTTTAAGACAGCGTGTGTTGTGTAACCGCCATTGGAAATAATGCCCATGACACGTTCGCCGCCTCGAAAACCTGTCACGCTTTCCCCCCAGGCCGTGACGACCCCGGCAACCTCGTAGCCGGGGCGAAACGGCGCGCTGGGGACACCCGGATAAGTGCCTTCACGGGCCATAATATCGGCAAAATTGATTCCTATCGCTTTCACCTCAATGGCGACTTGACCGGCTTTCGGCTCTGGATCGGCTTCTTCCACGAAACGCAGGACTTCCGGCCCTCCAAAATGCTGAACTTCGACGAATTTCATTGTCTTCTCCTGATGCGCCTCACAGCGCAGATTTGCGAACATGGGTAATGTACTGGTGAATGATGCTTTGCTTCGGTCGCTTGTATCTTGTAATTTATTTTTTTGCCTGCCGGTGAAAGCCTCTGCTCTCTTTGCAGGCACCTGCTGTTCGCGTGGGGCGCGAAGGGTATTTCCGGCGTTTCTACTTCTGCCTGTTCCCCTGCTGATGCTCCTGCGCTTTTCCACCTTGAAAAGTGCTTCTTCATTCTGTTCGCGCTACTGGGTTTTAAGTTGTTGCTCTGCAGTGCGGTTTTGTTGGTCGTGGGGATGCTGTCCCTTCTCTTTTGTGCCGTCCAGCCCCTGCTGCGCGTCTAAAATAGTTTCCTCCGACGAACGGTGGAAACCCTCGCCGCTGAATTCCTCATACTTCTTCTGTATCTGTTCCAGCGCGGGGTGAATGTCGGCGATAGTGCCGCCCGCTGATTCCGTTTTCGCGCAGACAGCCAGAACATTGGTCAGGGCGCCTTTGGCAATCAGGAAGCGATCTGTTCCCTCCGCTACGGCTATGCTCAATCGCTTGTGGGTGAAATCGTAGGGGATTTCTCCGATTTTCTGATAGGCGGAAATATCCATTGCGCCATGCGCTTTATTCTGCGCGCTTAGGCAGCATCGTAGCGGCGTTCCCGTCGGCGTCTGCCGGTTCCGATTTGTCAGGCGTTTCATTCGGGCGGGGCGGAGGATTGTAAGTTGGAATATTGAGGGCTTCGTCCAATTTCAGTCCCTGCGCCTTGACAATCTGGGTAAGCAAATCCTGCTGGCGTTCCAGATGCATCAGGATGACCTCGATTTCCTTCTCCGCCTTGCAGTTGACCTCGAAGTCATTTTCCCCGCGCAGTTCAGAATGTCGTCCCTGAATGTTCTGTCCCACCATGATCAGCGGCATGAGCAGTATCTGGATCACGTTGCTGATGAGCAGGTAAGCGACAAAGGCGGGAAACGGGTCGAAAGGCTTCCAATGCAACGACGTTATTTTCGTAGCGGCGATGTTGTAACCCGTCCAGCCCACCGTCCAGACAAAGATAGCCAGACAAAATCCCATCGTGCCGACTTTTTCCGTAATCCAGACTGCCAGCCGATCCAGTCTGGTAAGGCTGTTCTCGTACTCCTCTTTGATGTCGCGCAGGGGTTTGCGGCTGACGCGCAGTTGCTCCAATGACAAAGGCGCGTCATGCGGCAGGACTTTTGGCGCCACAGGCGCAGTCTCTTCTTGTGAATTTTGCTGTTTCAATGCGTCACCAGAACTGAACGATGTGAATGGCAGTCCACCCGATTAGATATGTTGCCCAATACCAGCGACTTGAATGTTCCCAATCCCCGGCTGCCAATGACAGTCAGGAGGCATCCGCTGATCACAAATCCCAGTCCCTTGACAAAGGAATGTGCGGGCTTGACAACGCTTGCCTTTGCGAACCCTCGCCCCATACCCAACACCGAGCCAAAGAGCCAGTCCAACGGGAAGGTCACCGCAAAGACGAAGACATATTGACCATCATTGAACAGCCGGGGCTGAAAGAGGAATGTCCAGAGGATAAAAAGAAGCGAAGCCCCAAAAGCCCCCGAAAGACCGAAGATGAGAATCGCACCCGTAAAGCCCAGAAATTGCTTTCTGTTACTTCGTTTGCCGGGAGCATCCGGCAGACCTCTTTCGGGGTCCGTGTTCAAAGCGAAACTTCCTTTGATTGCGGAGGGGCGTCGGGGTGATCGAGACGCAGAAAGTAAGTCCGTGCCTCCTGCAAGAGTTGCCCCTCGGTCAGTGCCTCGATATCCACCGTCAGCGTTTCGACGATTCGTGAGGAGATTGCCGGGTGGTGCGTATCGAGATAATCCTTGAGGTGGGTCATGGCACTACTGCTCCCGGTGCCGTTTCCCATCAAGAGAACTTCTTCCGCCGTAATCAATGTTTCAGCAATCGCTCGGTAATAGGCGAGGTTTTCAGTGGCTTGTGACCCCACATCGCCGCCCTTTTCACGATTCAGCCGGTGCATCTCTCCATGGGGATCGTGCGGGTGAAGACGTTGCGGTACGGAATCTTTTTCTTCTGACCGAAAGATCAACGTTTCCTGCTGATTGATCACGACCAACAGGCGATATGGCGGAAGGGTTTCGGCAGAATCCAGCGCACCATTCCTCCCAACTCTGGCACCTTCCAGAAAACGCCGAAGGTCCAGCACCTGCTGAACTTCGGACACATCTTTGGCTTGCGAACGATGAAAGACCTCGGAGACGCCGTTCACCGTGAACGTCAAATGTCCATTTTCCTTTTGTTCTACCGTTCCCAGATGTTCGATCAGCGCAATCACATGGTTCCATTCCAAATTGTGGGAGACGGGATGCTGGAAAATTTGCGCCAGCGTGTGTGGGTCTTTGTGACCTAAATGAGTGGGTTGTGCTTGCATTTGTTTTTATTCTTTCTTATCAGGGTGGGGTGCCTTGAGAAATCTACGAAATCCTATCGAATTATTATCGAAAGGTTGCCCCATCAATGCTGGCTCGGAAGAACTCTCCCCCGGATTCGAAACGGTCAGTGCCAAAATACCACCCCGCTCGGATGCGCGTCGGGATGGTATAGCCCTCGAACGTGCCTTCTTCCTCTACAATGCCGCCAAAGTTCACAAAGTGAAATGCCCCCCGTTCAGGATTGCCCCAGCGAGAGATCGCGGTGGTCTTGATCTGTCCTGTCTTCTCTAGCATGAAATCAAGGTCAGCAACTTCTCCCCATAGGGTGAGGCGGGCGTGAAGGTGGGATGAATCTGTCTCTGTCCATGCCAGATCGGAATGGCAAAATAGGGAAGGAAGCCAGATCGATTCGACCTGAACACGTCCCAAAGTGGAGCGTGTAATGTCAGGACCGGAGGCCTTCATCACAGAGAATAACCCGAAGAGTTTCCACTGCATCGAGCCTTCTCCATCCACAATCCGATCCGATCCATGAATGGGGATGCCGTTCTTGCGGACGGTGGCACGCCAGATCATGCCCCGATCTCGGTGAATGACCTGCTCTGCGGTAAACGGCAGCCAAGTACCGAGTTTGATCTCACCGTGCATCCGCAACCGAACGGCAGACGCCAATCGCGTTCCGGGTGCAATGGCGTGCTCGAGATAGTGCCGTGCCACTACGGGAAGTTCCGGCAATAAGTCGGGATCGAAAACGCGCTCCTCCGAGGGCAAAGCGTTCCACAGTTCTTCAAGCGAAAGTTGGTGGTTCATCGTGCGTTTGCTTTTCTTGACAAAAGGACAGTTTCTCACAGCGGAACTCATAACAGATTTGCACGCATCCTCCCAGAGTAAAGCCTTAACGAGCGTGGCTATGGCTTTACTCTGGAAGCGGAGCGAAATCGAGAGCGAAACATTTTGAGATGCTCCGGCAAGAATCCTTGTTCTCTCGACCAGTTCAGCGAGCACAGAAACCGCTGTTGCCTCTTCAGCCAGAGGGGAAGAGCGGAGAGGTGAACGAGCAGAGGCGTGACGGCGACCACACGCCACGCAAGATGGTGGATCAGGAAATCTGTCGGTTTTATATAGTCAAAACCCGTCTATCCACGACTGAGGTAACGCTTTCCCGCGTAATAGGCGTCAAGCGCATTTTCAAAAGTGCGGCTAATCGGGTCATGAACGTTCCACTCCGGTGCATTCTGAATCTGATCACGGGTGAGGTTGAGCGTCACCCGATTGTCGGGCCAGTTGACTTCTACAATCCAATCCGGAGGGATCAGAACTTTCTTACCGGGCCACCAGTCTCGCGTATCCACCGCAACATAACAGATTTTCCAGGTTTCATCATCCACAATGAAGTCCGAGACATGACCGATATGACCATCGGTGGCAGAGATTCCGTATCCCGTGACTTCTTTTGTGCTACGCAGATGAGCATCATTGTGGGTTTGTGCCTGATGCTCGGCGATTTGTTCTGGTGTCTGGGCATTGCCGAGCGGTTGGGCGAGTAACATTCCCGGATACCAGTAAGTTCCCCAGCCACTCATTCCCATCCCCCCCATGCCACCCCAGTAGTAGGGATAGACATAATAATCAAAGTAGTTTGTCTCCCACTGGCGCGACACGGGCATGTCCGTGTCCACATCGGGACTGTTTTTGATTTGTTCACGGGTGAGGTTGACATGGATCGTATGCCATCCCTGTTCCACTTTGCCGAACGACATCGGGGAGATCAGCACTTTACGCTCGGAAAGCCAGCTCCCGGTCTTGACGATCAGGTATCGAACCGTCCAGTGTGCGTCGTCGAAAAGAATCTCGTCCACGCTTCCAATCTCTCCGTCGAGCGCGTGAATCGTTGAGCCGTGCAGTTGTTTCATTTCTCTTAGCATTGTCTGTTCATCCTTCTCAATAGAAAATGCGGCGACTGAACAGGGAGTGCGTAGACAGCACACAGGGAATGCTCTCTGTTCCGTCTCGTACCCACCCGGAATGAGACAAGGACACCCGGAGACCGTACAGGGTTCCCTTGAGATAAAAAATATCATTAAAATGACCTCACCTAAAAATAACAAATCAATAATTGAGTGTTGCATGACCCCTACTCGTTTGGCTCCCCAACGGTACTTGATTCGTTAATTGTCAATGATTTTCAATAGTTGCGAAGAAAATTAAAAAGAGCAGAGGCAAGGAGGAACCTTTCCCCCTTGCCTTCGTCCTAATCGCGGCATCTCCGCACCGAGTGTGAATCCACCCAATCTATCTGGCTTGCACTCATCCGGCGAAAACGCATTGAAAATGGGCAGAGGGCAAGACATCATGAGTACCACCATCGTCGGATTATTTTGTGAGACCGACCAGGCACAAAACGCTTATAATCAACTCCGTAGAGCCAATTATGAGGACACGGAGGCGTTCGTCAAAGGAAGCTATAGGGAAACTCGATTTGCGCGTGAATTGAAAGAAGCGGGCGTCCCCCAGCCTCATGTTGCTCTCTACACACAGAGATTGGTAAGCCATGGAATTATCCTGCTGACCCACACCAGTGATTATCTTTCACGGCAGGCGGAGATCATCATGGAGCGAAACCACTCCCTTGATCTTGAGCGGGATTCCTTTGGCATTGGTCCTCCTAACTTGAAAGTTGCACCTGTCGAACCTGGCTCCCTTACGACCTCCCTCACCTACTATGGGAAAACGCCTCCGGATGACGTTACCCTTCACATACCTTCCCCCTCCTGCATCAGTCCCGAAATGGGAATTGCATTTCCAAACTCTGCCCCCACTCTCGAGGAACAAACGCAAGACATCGCCCGAGACAGTACCACCCCCTGCAACGAGGAAGCCCACTTCCTCTTGACGCTTTATGAACAACTTGTTGCCTGGAGGCAAGAAGCCGACTGCGGTCACGCCTGTGTCTACACGCGCTTGATCGAGCGTTCGGGAAAAGCAAAGTCCGCCTCACGCAACAAAACGCTTCTGATCCAGCCGCGCAGTATTCAATCTGAAGCCGCCTCTGATGAACTAAGCAGAACTCGCAATCAGAAATTTGAGATTATCGAGTTACGCAGGGAGCCCTAAGTTTTCGGCAGAATTGGGAGCAGTAAACCGTGAAAAGCACACAAACTTAGATGCGACTACAGATTAACAAGCGTCTTTTTTCTCTTACAGACAAGTACGATGTTCTCGATGATGGGGGCAACCCGGTCTATCAGGTGCAGGGTTATTTTTTCACCTTTGGTAAAAAATTGGAATTGTATTATAATGGGGGGTCGAGGACTGGGGGGATTTGAGCGAATGTTACTTGGAAGTGTCTCGACTTACGTGACGCATCACGCTAATTGTCCCGTTCTTGTAGTACGGTGACTCGGCTTCACTCTGTTGTCTTGACCGTGTGACGAGACAGGACAATAAATTCAAAGGAGGTAGTTTTAAGATGTCGATTGCCGTTAAGGAGACGATTGGAGCGTCTCAAGTACCCTCTCCTTTCTGGGCCCTATCCGGGGAGGCTTCGCTCCAGCAACTCGGATCGTCGTCTCAAGGACTGACTGAGGAGGAAGCAAGCCGACGCCTGGAAGCCAATGCAGGTCGCCGTCTAGGGGGGCGACAACGCACCACTGCTCTTGTCCTCTTCCTCTCTCAATTCAAAAGTCCCATTATCCTGCTCCTCGTTTTCGCGGCAGGACTCTCCCTGTTTCTCGGTGAGCGTGTGGAAGCCCTGATTATCTTTTTGATCGTATTTGTCAGTGGTCTCCTGGGATTCTGGCAGGAGCATGGCGCAGCAGATGCCGTGGAAAAGTTACTGGCGGTTGTCCAGATCAAAACAAACGTACGTCGCGAGGGAAAATCACTGGAAATCACACTGGAAAGGATTGTACCGGGAGACATTGTCTTGCTCAGCGCGGGGGATGTCATTCCTGGAGATTGTCTTGTCCTTGAGTCCAATGTCCTGACGGTGGATGAGGCGGCACTTACGGGCGAGACCTTTCCTTCAGAGAAGTCTCCTGGAACGCTCTCCAAAGAGACGGTGCTCAGCCAACGCACCAACTTCCTTTATCTTGGAACACACGTGGTGAGTGGCTCGGCA
>JACMPS010000177.1 GCA_014377395.1 Chthonomonadaceae bacterium | reverse complement strand
TGAGGCTTATTCCTATAGTCAGGACGTGAAGACCGACACGCAAACCGTTGAGAACTTCACTTATACCAGTAGCGACATGATCGCAACCGGGAAACACGCGGTTTATCATCAGAAAAAACAATTTCTCACTGCAACCGGGGACATCGTACTTGATGACACCAAAAATCATGTCACGGGCGACAAAGCGGAAGTGGACGACTCACCGAACAAAAAACTGGCGATCATTACGGGGAAAGTCGTGATCACCGTCAAGCCGAAAGCCGATCCCACAAAGCCTGTTTCTACGTCCGGTAATAAAAAAGAGGTGAATGTCGCCGATGAGCGCAATCGAGGCGTCGTTGTTACCTGCAACCGTGTTGAGAATTCCTACAAAAAGAAGTTTGTTGTGATGAAGGGTGAGCCTGTTTTCACACAGAAAATCACGCGAGAGGACGGCACGGTTTTGACGCGAGTGCTTACCTGCGAACACGTCGAATATGACGGCAAAACGGAAAAAGCCGTTCTTTTCGCTCCCG
Source organism: Chthonomonadaceae bacterium (assembly GCA_014377395.1). Classification (GTDB taxonomy): domain Bacteria; phylum Armatimonadota; class Chthonomonadetes; order Chthonomonadales; family Chthonomonadaceae; genus JACMPS01. Next base: position 14,037 of record JACMPS010000177.1, on the reverse strand, counting down.
TGAAAATGACAGACAGCGACGGTGGCGAAAGCAACTTCGAGCAGAATGTGCTTATCGGCACAAAGGAAGGCGAAGAAACCGTCAGTTCCAAAGGCAAATCTTCAAGCGTCTTTCCGGTCAAGGAAGACGATACGCCGCAGTAAAAGATCAAGGAAGTGTTGAGGTGAAGATTTACTTTTTTCATTCGCCCCCACCTCTATCTCGTCCAATGGGGACGCTCTCGAAAAAGCCGGGAGAGAGGCGTCACTGCAAATGCCCGCTTCTTCTCCTCTTTTCTATCTTCTCTTTGCGCTTCTGCGTGAGATAAATTCCTCTCCTGCATTTCCCTATCACCTACCCCTATCCTGCTCTTAACATTTCGAGCAATGAAATTTCTTCGGGTTCGCATTCAGGCTGGATTTTAAGGATGCGGCGTTCCTGTCTTGAGCGGAAGTCAGAAAGCACCCGCCCCTTTTCGTACCACTCAAAGACGCAGGGGTGAATGTAGGCAGCACGACAAACGGCAGGCGTGTTGCCGAGCCAATCCGCAACCGCTTTTGTAGAGGTGACGATGTTTTTAGCCTGTTGTCGCTCTGTTTCCGCTGTTCCGAGCTCCGCCAAAGTCACCGCCGCATGAAGTGTGCCGCCCCACGTTCGGAAGTCCTTCGCGGAGAATTCCGTACCCGCCAGCCGCTTGATGTAGGCATTGACCTCACGCGCTAAGATCGGGTGCGTTTTGCCGTCCTCGCCCCGATACTGAAACAACCGATTGCCGCGCAGGGCTTTGATTTCTGTGAGAATTTCCGCGAGGGCTTCATCCGTCAACAAACGCCGCTGATGAACATGCTTTTTTCCAATGAAGTCAAAAATGAGAGTGCCGTCTTTTGTCACGGTGAGATGACGATTTTGCAGAGTCGTGATGCCGAACGTTTCGTATCGCTCAACGCTTTGCTCCGAGCCAACCCGAAAATAAAGATCATTGATCAGCCTGAGCGTTACCGCGAGCACCTGCTCTTTCGAGCACGTTGCATCGGAGAGATGCGCGTTAGTCTCGCGGCGCAAAGAGGGCAATGCCTCACCAAATCGGGTGAGTTTATCGTATTTGAGTTTCTGTCGTTTCTCGGTGAAAGTAGCGTGATAGCGATATTGAGGGCGTCCGCTCGTGTCCAAGCCAATAACCTGCAAGGGATTGCGTGAAGAGGGCGCAACCCGCACTTCCGTCCACGCAGGAGGAATCACGAGGGCGCGAATTCGCTCCACCGCCGCTTCCGAAAGCGGATTATCTTGATGATCCACATAAGTAAACCCGTCTTCTTTGCTCCCGCAACGCTTCCACCAGCGAGTACGCCCCGCACGCGAAAAACAAGCGTGAGAATGGGTGATTTCAGAAACAATTTCAGGGGTGGAAAGTTCGGTTTTCATAGAAAAAAGACGATTCAAGAAAAGACTTCGTTCCTTCTCCTGCGCCCTGTGAAATTCATCATTTTAGAAAATCGTGAAAATCGGGTATATCGGGAAGGAAATTTTATCACCGATGGTGAACCAATTTCACGGAACGTTCTCCATTGAAGGAGAGCGTTAAAGCAAATCACTCACTGGAGAATTTATTTAATTATGGCTGACAAACTGCGCGTTGGCATTATCGGTTGCGGTGGTATCGCAAACGGCAAGCATCTTCCCGCTCTGACACGTCTGAAAGACAAAGTTGAACTCGTTTCTTTCTGCGACATTATTCCCGAAAAAGCCGCTCTTGCCGCAAAAGAATATGGCGTCGTGGGTGCGAAAACAACGGACGATTACGAGAAACTGGTTTCCGATCCGGCACTTGATGTCGTTCATGTCCTCACTCCGAACTCCTCTCACGCAGACATCACGATTGCCGCACTGGAAGCGGGCAAGCACGTCATGTCCGAAAAGCCGATGGCAAAAACGGCGGCAGACGCAAAACGAATGCTCGATGCCAAAAACAAGTCCGGCAAAAAACTCACCGTTGGCTATCAGAGCCGTCATCGAGCGGACAGTGTCTACCTTAAAGCCGCGATTGATCGGGGAGACCTCGGCGAAATCTACTGGGCGAAGGGTCACGCTGTGCGCCGTCGTGCCGTTCCGACCTGGGGCGTGTTTCTCGATGAGGAAAAGCAAGGCGGGGGTCCGCTGATTGACATCGGAACTCACGCGCTCGACCTCACCCTGTGGATGATGAACAACTACAAGCCAAAATATGTGGTGGGCAGTGTTTATCACAAACTGGGACAGAAAGACAGTCCGGCAAATGCGTGGGGTGCATGGGACCCGAAACTGTTCACCGTCGAAGACAGTGCAATGGGATTTGTGGTGATGGAGGACGGAGCCTCAATTATTCTTGAAGCGTCCTGGGCACTCAACTCTTTGCAAATTGATGAGGCGAAATGTTCACTTTGCGGCACCGAAGGCGGAGCCGATATGATGGGCGGACTTCGCATCAACGGCGAGAGTTTCGGAAAACTGTGGCACACCAATGTCGAACTCGGTGGCGGCGGCGTTGCGTTTTACGATAGCGGAGCCGAAAAAGACTATCAGCGAGAAGCACGGCTGTGGATTGACGCAATCCTCAACGACACCGATCCGGTGGTTCTTCCTGAGCAAGCACTTGTGGTAAGCCAGATTCTAGAAGGCATCTACACATCGGCACGCGAAGGCAAGCCGTTCTACTTCGGCGAATAGAGTTGCCCCCATCCTGATTCTATTCACTCCCCCTCTACCAAAACTGAAGGGGGGGCTTGACCATAGATCGTTCTCTTCTCCGGGGGTTGAAAACCCCCGGCAGGAAATACGAGCGTCTTTCAGACGCGCAATCCCCTTTCGCTTTAACCTTTGTTCCTCTTCAGAGTAGAAATACAAGAATTTGGAGAGAGTGTGATTTCGTATTGCGTCTGAAAGACGCTTGCTTTTGTTGCCGGGAGTTTTCAACTCCCGGATACTTCTAGCACTTTTCAGGAAAATCTCATCCCTGCCTGTATTCGTGCGCCATTCGCCCAGGAGAGTGCTGTCATTCGCTTGCCGTTGTCGGGTTGGACTTCGCGCAGGAGCAGAACCGTTTTTTCGCCGCAAGCGACTTTAATTCCGCCCGTCGTTTTGTCAAGGGCGAGAACTGTGCCTGGTTCGGCATCGGTGGTTTCTTCAAGAGGGGTCGTGAGGTGGATTTTAAGGCGTTTGCCGCCGATCTCAGAGGTGGCACCGGGCTTGGGAAGAACGCCCCGAATTCGGCAATTCGTGGCGAACGCCGTTTCGTCCCAGCGAATGAGCGCGTCTTCAGGGCGAATCATCGTAGCAAAGGTGGCTTCGGCGTTATTTTGAGGGGTACGAGTCATCGTTCCGGCAACCATACCGGAGAGCGTTTCGAGCAAGAGTTCCGCACCGAGAGTTGCCAGTTTAGGGAAAAGGGTTCCAGTGGTGTCTTCCGGCTCAATCGGAAGCGAACGCATGAGCAGAATGTCGCCCGTGTCAATCGTGTCTTCCATCCACATTGTTGCCACGCCCGCCTCGGAATGTCCCTCCATAATGGCGCGTTGGATCGGGGCTGCCCCCCGCAACTTAGGGAGAAGGCTTCCGTGAACATTGATCGGGGCAAATCGGGGAAGGTCAAGCAGGGTTTGCGGAATAATTTGTCCGAACGCGGCGACTACCAGAAAATCCGGTGCAAGGGGTGCCAGTTTCGGAAAGAACTTTTCGGATTTCACGCGCCGGGGTTGCAATAGGGGGAGTTCCAATCGCTCAGCGGCTTTTTTGACGGGGGAAGAAACAAGGGTTTGCCCTCTCCCGGAGGGTTTGTCGGGTTGAGTGACGACGGCGAGAACCCTGTACCCCGCCTCCACCAATGCCGTCAACGAAGGAACTGCGAAATCCGCCGTTCCAAAAAAGACGAGGGAGGGTTGTGGAGGGTTTGGCATTGTTTCTATTCTTCGCCCTCGTCATCGTCTTCCACGCCCCAACGAAGCGTACCCGGCTCCACACGATCCACGAACAAAATGCCGTCGAGGTGATCAATTTCATGCAGAATCACTCTCGCTTCAAGTTCTTTCGCCTTAAACGAAAACGGCTTGCCATGCCGATTATAGGCTTTGACTCGCAGTTCGTTGGCGCGTTTCACGTCGCCGCGCAATCCGGGAATGGACAGACACCCCTCCGCAGGTTCGATCTGCTCTCCGCGTTTGCCGGAAATCACCGGATTGATTAGCACCTTTACCCCGTCCCCGGCATCATAAATGAAAAGGCGAATTGAATAGCCGAGTTGCGGAGCCGCAAGCCCTAGCCCACTCGCTTTTCGCATTGTTTTCTCCATAAAATCAATGAGGACACGGGTTTTGCCGTCTATTTTTGCGACAGGCTCCGCGACTTTCCGCAACAGGGGATCACCGATTTTTACGATTTCAGGGTGTGCAAGCCACGCCTCCTCCAGTTCAGGGGGCGGAAGCAGGTCTTCATCACGGGTAAACTCAATTTTTTCTTGTTCTAACTCAGGAGCATTCATGGACTGTCTCAAACCCTTTTCTCGGAAATGGTTCAGGCGCGACTGATGTTCAGCACTTCGTAATGGATTTTGCCGCCGGGAGTTTTCACCTCTACAATGTCCCCGACAGCATGATCGAGCAGGGCTTTTCCAATCGGTGAGGCATAAGAAATCTTGTCATTAACGGGATCGGCGGAAACCGCATCTACAATCCAGTATGCAAGAGTTTCGTCCTCTTCGACATCTTTCAAGGAAACAAGCGTTCCCAGCGCAATCTTGTCAAAGCCAACCCCCTCTTCCACGACTTTCGCCTTGCTCAACACGGCTCCTAGTTCGGCGATGCGCCCGTTATTGATCGACTGATCCCGACGCGCCGCCTGATACTCGAAATTTTCGCTCAGGTCCCCGTATTCCTTCGCCTTTTTAATGGCTTCGGTGATTTCGGCGCGGCGTGACGTGCGAAGGACGTGCAACTCTTCTTCGAGTTCACGCTTGCGGGTCAGGGTCAGGAGAATATCATCGGTGTTCATGGTGCGGGGGTCGCTCCTCAAAGGGCAAAGTTAAAATCAGGTGCAAGGAATTTAGAAATTGCCGGATAAAACGCGAAAACGAACCCCGGTGAAATAGGTTTCCGGTGTCCGTAGAGAAATTAATTGTACCGCAAAAGGAGGAGAAAGTCAACTTACAAAACGAGAGAGCAATTTGGGTTTCGGAGGGTTTGCCCCTTTGCAAATAGTCTCCAAAAATCAGTTTTCACCATTCAGAACGTGACGTACTTTAGTCACGAGAGCGAGCGAGGTAAAAGGTTTCTGGAGAAAGTTTTCAGGGTCGAAATGATCGCTCTGCTCAATCTCTTCCGCAAATCCGGAAATGAAAACGACTTTAAGATGTGGTTGCGTGACCAGCAGGCGGGCGGACAGTTCCAACCCTCCCATATTCGGCATCACGAGATCAGTCAGCAACAAATCAATTTTGTCTTGAGAACTTTCGACGGTCTTGATCGCCTCAATACCGTCGTTTGCCGTCACCACCTGATAGCCGTGTTCAATCAACGCCTCCTGAGCAAACTCGCTTAAAAGGAGGTCGTCTTCCACGAGCAAAATCCGTTCGGTTCCTTCCAGTAGGATCGAATCTTCGCGTAGGGCGTGTTGAAGCGGCTCTTCGGTGAGGCGAGGCAACAGCACGGAGAACGTGGTTCCCTTTCCGATTCTGCTTTTGAGTCGGATACAACCGCTATTTTGCTCGACGATTCCATAGCAGGTCGCCAGTCCGAGTCCCGTTCCTTTGCCGCGTTTTTTCGTGGTGTAGAACGGCTCGAAAATGTGCTTTTCCGTTTCGGCGTCAATCCCAACTCCTGTGTCCTCGACAGTCAGCAGAACATAATCGCCAATCGGCATTTCGAAGCGGGAACGATTTTCCCCGGTAAGCGTGAGATTCTCCAGACTGAGGGTCAGCGTGCCGCCGTCCGGCATGGCATCGCGTGCATTGACCGCCAGATTGAGCAGAATTTGCTGACATTGCCCTGCGTCCGCTCTGACATTCCACAGGTCGGGGTCTGTCTTGATAACGAGCGTTATTTCCTCAGAAAGCAACCTGTCCAGAAGAATTTGCGTTTCTTGAAGAATGAGGTTAAGGTTAATGGACTGCGGTGTGATCACCTGTTTGCGAGTAAAGGCAAGCAGTTGACCGATCAAGTCTGCTCCCCGGTTGGCGGCAGTCAAGATATTGTCAACATAGCGACGCGAAGGCGTTCCGGTTTTATGCTTGTCCGCGACAAGTTCCGCATACCCGATAATCGCAGTGAGGAGATTGTTGAAATCGTGGGCGATCCCCCCGGCAAGTCTACCAACCGATTCCATTTTCTGCGCCTGATAAAGTTGCTCCTGCATCGCCTGACGTTCGCGCCGAATTTTCGCTTCACGCAATTCCCGCTGGATCGCCGGAACAAGCCGCGTCAGACTTTCTTTCATCAGGTAGTCGTGCGCTCCGGCTTTCATCGTTTCGACAGCTACCTCTTCGCCGACGGTTCCCGAAAGCACGATAAACGGAATTTCTCGCTCGTACGAAAGGAAACATTCGAGTGCCGCAAGCGCGTTATACTGCGGCATCGCATAATCGGAAAGGATAATGTCCCACTCGGTATCGGAGTCGAGTGCGGTTCGCAAGCCAACTTCGTCCTGCACGTTCAGGTCTTCGGGGCTGAACCCGCCACGCTTCAGTTCTCGAACGATTAGTTGCAGATCATCTTCATTATCTTCGATAATGATCAACTTTAGTGGGATATCCATCTCTACCTCATCACTCCGGGTAAGTGTTCGTTCAGCAAAATCCAATAAAGACCGAGCTGACCAACTGCGTGGACGAAATCATCGAAATCAACGGGTTTCACAATGTAGCTGTTCGCTCCAAGCGAGTAAGCCTTCAACAAATCAGGCTCTTCCCGCGAGGAAGTCAACACCACAATCGGCAAAAAGCGTGTCGGCTCGTTTCGGCGCACTCGCTCCAGAACTTCCAGACCGTCGAGGCGCGGCAATTTCAAGTCCAACAAAACAACCGCAGGCAATTGAGAGGTGTCACGCCCTTCATATTCCCCGGTTCCAAACAGGTAATCCAGTGCTTCCACCCCGTCATGTGCCACCACAACGGGATTCGTCACTTTGTTTTTTCTCAACGCCCGGAGGGTCAATTCCTCGTCGTCCGGGTTGTCCTCCACCAGCAAAATCTCTCTTGTTGACATGGTGATTTCTAGTCGCTTTCCACAAACCGAGTGGGAGGCTTGAGCGTGAAAGAAAATACGGCTCCCGCCCCAATTTCACTTTCGCCCCAGATACGTCCACCGTGTTTGGCGACGATCCGTTGCACGGTCGCCAGTCCGATTCCGGTTCCCTCGAAGTCGGTGGCACGATGAAGACGCTGAAAGGCTCCAAAGAGTTTGCCTGCGTAGGTGGGATCGAAGCCGACGCCATCATCGCGCACAAAGTAGACGGTTTCGCCCTCGTTTCGTGACACGCCGATTTCGATTTTCGCACTTGCATTTTTCCCGGTAAACTTGACGGCATTTCCCAACAAGTTTTCCAGAACAATGCGGAGCAAGTAGGGATCTGCATATGCCGTCATTCCTTTTTCGAGTACCCACTCGATTTTCCGATTTTCTTCTCTTTCCATGATTGCCGCAATCACTTTTTCGGTAAGGAGGGTTACGTCCACCTCTTGCCGGCTGACTTCGGCACGGGTAATGCGGGAAAGCGTCAAGAGGTCATCTATGAGATGCCCCATACGGCGTGTTGATGCACTGATTCGATCCATATATTTTCGGGCTTCGGGATCGAACAGGTCGCCGTAGTCTTCGAGCAGGGCATTACTGAAGCCATCTATACTTCGCAGGGGAGCGCGTAGGTCATGGGAAACGGAATAACTGAACGATTCCAGTTCTTTGTTTGCGGCTTCCAGTTGAGTTGCCCGCGAAGACAGATCACGGTTAAGGCGTAAAATTTCGTCTTCCGCCCATTTTCTTTTGGTGATGTCGGTGTGCGTCCCCAGAGCGCGAAGCGGAGTGCCATCGGCGGCTCTGTCCAGAACTCTTCCCCGTGAAAGAATCCAGCGATAACTACCGTCTTTGCAACGCATCCGGTATTCCGCAAGATATTCGGGAATTTCGCCCCTCATGTGGCTTTGCCCGACGGCTTCAACATTCGAAAAATCATCCGGGTGAACCAACGCTACCCAGACATCGGGTCTGTCGGACACCTCATCGGCAGAATAGCCGAGCATTTCCTTCCAACGTCGAGAAAAGTAAACGTGATTAATCGCGATATTCCAATCCCATACTCCGTCACCGCTTCCCTCAAGGGCGAATTTCCAACGTTCTTCGCTTTCACGAAGTTGCTCCTCCATCATTTTGCGATGACCGATATCCGTGTGCGTTCCTACAATTCGCAGGGCGGTTCCGGCACTATCTCGCTCCATTACCTTGCCGCGAGACAGAATCCATTTGTAGGTTTTGTCTTTGCAACGCATCCGAAACTCGGCTTCATAAAGGGGGGTTTCGCCCTGGATGTGTGCCATTTGCACCTCATAGACGCGCTCTCTGTCCTCCGGGTGCAACAAATCCAACCAGTCGGAAAATGTAGCGGGAACATCTTCGGGGGTATACCCTAACATTCTCTGCCACCGCAGGGAGAAAAAAGAGCGGTTGGCTTTAATGTTCCAGTCCCAAACGCCGTCTCTACTGCCTTCCAGAGCAAATTTCCAACGCTTTTCGCTTGTTTTCAGTTGCTCTCCGAGTTGCTTGCGGCTGTCTATGTCGATCAAAATTCCAATGGATCGAACGGGTTTTCCGTCTGCATCTCTTGTGACAATACGCCCTCGTGCAGTGATCCACTTCCATTCTCCGTTTTTCGTCCGAATACGATATTCCGCTTCATAAAGGTCAAGACTTCCGGTCTCATGTTCCGCCCAACTTGCGGTTGCCTGATCTCTATCTTCCGGATGAATTCTTTTATCCCAGCTCTCCAGCGACTCCTGCGTTTTTCCTTCTTCGTCGCCCAGTAATGCCTTGAAGTGTGGGCTGAAACAGAAATAAACCGAGTGATAAGTGATGTCCCATAGACCCAGTTCCCCATTTTGCAGTGCCAGCCGCAACCGTTCTTCGCTAAGAGTCAAATTAATTTCGATCTCACGCCGCAACTTCAGTTCATAATTAAGTTGCGAGGCACGTTCATTCACCCTTTCTTCGAGGTGAGTGTTAAGTCGGTAGACTTTTTGCTCTTCGCGCAATTTGAGGAGCATTTGCGTCAGGGAGGCGGCAAACAGGGAAATCAATTCCTGATCGAGTGCGGAAAATCCATCTTCCCGGTGGAGCGTGTCCGTAAAGAGAACCCCGACAAGGCTTTCTCCCACCCACAGAGGAGCCGCAATTTGCGTTCCCGTCCCCACCTGAATCTGGAGATGATTGGCGAGGGGGACATCGAATTGAATGTCCAGAGCCGCTTTGTTGTCCAAAAGCCGCTTGAATTTACCCTGACCGGGATCAACCGCCCACCACGCTTCGGTTTCGTCTCGGAGTTGTCCGGCTTCATCGGTTCCGTAGGTTCCGATCATGCGTCCCTTGTCCTCCGCGTAAAGCCAAACCGAGAGACGACCCAATTTCAGGGTTTCATGCCCCCGCAAAACCGAGAGTCGACACAACTCCCGTTCTTCTCTCACCGTCGAAAGCTCGCGGGTGACGGCGTACAGATTTCGCAAGCCCTGAGTCAGTTTTCGCTCTGTCAGTAGATTTCGGTGAAGGGATTCCTCGCGCTTGATTCGGGTGCAGAGAGGCTCTATCAGTGTTGCATAAAGCACCAGAATTTCACTCTGTCCTTCATCGAAAGGACGCGAACTCAACAGATTGTCGCAACTGAGAATCCCAATGAGTTTTTCCCCGTCACGAAGCGGAGCCACAAAACTCAGATTGCCGGGATAACTGGTTTCGGTGTCGTTGACGCCGCGAAACAGCAAAGCCGTATCATTGGAACGAAAATAGTCCCGGTAAATAAGACCGCGATTTTCATCTGTCCAGCCTCGCTCATCACGGATTTTTCCCTCAATGTCGGTTCCATAAAAGCCGATGAGTTTGTCTTCGTCACCCGCAAAAAACCAGATTCCCAGCCGCTCAAAACCGAGGCATTCTTTTCCTAACTCAACAACGCGAAGGCAAAGCGTATCCATGTTCTCGATTGCCAGCAACTCGCGTTGTACTTTCGAGAGCAGACGCAACTTTGCCGCCAACCTTTCCACCTCCAACGATCTGGAAGAAGATAGAGGGTTAACTTGAAGTGGAATCTGTGCCTGAGCAGGAGCGAGGGTGGTCGGCTTTGTCATTGGCAATTTTACCGAGAGTACAGAGAGTACATCAGTTGTCGAGACCTTCCAATTCCGAAACCATGCTTTCGGAAAGACGATTCCAGGCGGAGATCAGCCGGTCATCAAAGGGGTCGTCGTCACTATTCAGAATACGGTCTTTCGCTTCCAGAAAATTGATTGTGCGCCGCGCTCCCTCCACCCAGGGAATCGTGTACGCAAACCCAAGATCGCGTCGCGCCGCCGAGGTATCGAAAAGCGAAGGAAAGGTAAAATTGGAAATGGTGATTCCGGCACGTTTCGGGGCGATTTTCGCAAGGAGATCGGTAGGAATATGAACGATTTGCGGGTCAGGTGCATTCATCGCTTTTGCTACGCCCTGCGCGAATGTGTTCCAGGTCAACGCCTCTTCGCCCGTCAGGTTATAGGCATTTCCAAACGATTTCGGGTTGCCCATTGCCCCGATAAAGCCCCGTGCCACGTCGTCAATGTGACACGCCACCCACAGTCCGTGTCCATCGCCATGCACGACAATCGGTTTGCCTTTTTTGATGCGATCCAGATAGGTGGTCGTCCACCCGAAGGTATGCACGATTGTGCCTCCTTCGCCGTAAGTCATGGCGGGGCGCATTACGGTGACGGGGAAATCACTTCCTCCCGCTTCCAATAACGTGTCTTCCATCTGAGTTTTCTTACGCCCGTAATCGGAAGCGGACTCGCGTTTTGCATTTTCGGGAATGGGATAAGGATTGTCCGGGCGATTGTAGACATCTACCGTCGAGCAGAAAATGAAATGTCCACAGCGTCCCTTAAAAGCACGAATCATGCTGTCGGCTTCGGCGGGCTGATATCCGATCATATCAATCACGCAATCAAACTCGTCCGCTTCTTGCATTTGCTCCTCGAAACGAGGAAAATCCGTGCGGTCTCCTAAGATTGTTTTCGCGCCTTCAGGGAAACGCGCTTCGCGCTTTCCCCGATTATAAAGCGTCACGTCTTCGCCTTTTTCGAGGAGTTGCTTTGTGAGGCTTGTCGAGATGAGTCCGGTTCCACCGATAATCAGGGTTTTCATAGTTGCATTCGCTTCCAAAATAAGATATTTTGATTATTCGTCTTTAAGAGAGCGAGTTCCTGCTCGGTCTTAAAATAATTTTGGGGCTATTTTAAGGAGATTGTGGAAATGAGAGGGTCTACAGTTTCTATTTGAGACATTTGCGTGTAAATCTCGGCGAATACATCATCAATGGGGGCGCGTTGCGTCTCGACATCCAGCACTTCGCCCTGCCGGGACGCACTCTGAATCAGTGTGATCAGATCAACTTTGGCGGCATCGAAAACATAGTTGTGCCGCCCCGCCTCCGAGCGCAAAAGTTGTGCTTCTTCGAAAACAGGAGCCACTTCGGTGCGCGTTTCGATCATCAGGTGGCGTTTGTCCGAAAAGGTCTGACGCAATTTTGTAAAGTCGCCGTCAAACGCAATTTGTCCGGCATTGATAAGAACGACACGCCCTGCAAGTTGTTCTAATTCCACCATATTGTGCGAAGTGATCATCACCGTAACCTGTCGTTCACGATTGATTTCCTTGATGAATTGGAGCATACTGCGTTTTGCCAGCACGTCAAGACCGAGCGTCGGCTCATCGAGAAAGAGAATTTCCGGCTCGTGAAGCAATGCCAAGCCCAGATCGGCACTCATTCTCTGTCCCAGACTCAGTTCGCGTACAAGACTGTGGAAGTAGGGTTCTAAGCCAAGCAGTTCCTTCACCGTTTTAAGCATCCGGGTGTAACGCTCTTGCGGCACATCCCAGATTGCTCGCTTCCACTCGAAGGAGGCGGACACGGGCATATCCCACCAGAGTTCCGTGCGTTGTCCAAACACAACGCCAATCTTGCCGACATACTTCACACGATCATGAATCGGATCAAGCCCCAGAGCGCGTACCGTTCCCGAATCAGGGGCAAGCATCCCGGAAAGCATTTTGACGGTGGTGGATTTCCCGGCTCCGTTGGGACCCGCATACGCCACAATTTCGCCGCGATTGACTTCAAGACTGACGTTCTGGAGCGCGTGAACCTCCCGAATTTCCGGGCGAATCAGGTTAGAGAACAAACCTCCGCTTTTGGAAGGCTGTTTCTGTCGGAAGGTTTTACAAACGTTGTGAAGACTAACGACGGTGTCCATGATCGAGGTACCTTTGTGAGCCTGTGCGCCCGTAATGCGCCAGCCCCCGCACAAACGAAACCAGTCCGAGACCGAGAAAACAAAGTGACACAATGGGCGTGATCAGTAGTGATTGTGGATAGAGCGGAACGGTAAGCAACGTTCGAGCCGGAAACCACGCCATAAATCCGATAGGCAAGATTGTCAGCAGTCCCCCGGTAATGATGCCTAACCCATTGAGCGGAAATATCTGCAATTGCCCGAACATTCTGCTGATCGAACTGCAAATTTCCTCGGCTCCACGCGGCGACCAGAACGCAAGACTTCCCCACGCAAACGAGTAACCGAGAACCACGCCTACCGAAGCCACGATATTGAGGGCAAACCACCCCCACCACATCGGCGAAATCTCAATCGGCTTTTGCGTGATTGCCCACCCGATCAACACACCTCCCGGAATCAAGCGCAAAAAGACGGAAAACGGCGAAAATCCCTCCGTGAAAAGGGCGATCCACAGAGGACGCGGTTGAACCAGAAGGTGATCCAACTGCCCCCGCCCGATTCGCCGACTGATGTTGCGGATATTGTAGCCGAAAAACATTTCCAACAAACTGTCCACCGTGAGCGCGTAACCGAGTAGAAAGAAAATGTCCGTGCGGCTCCACACGCCGATGCCGCCGAACTTTGAGGCGAGCAACACCATGCCGGAGACGCTTGCGGTCGCCAGGATCAGTTCGGAAAAAGCGTACATGAAAAAAGTCGAGCGATTCCGCAGGAGTTGAATCCCGTCGAGATAGCCCTGACTCTTCCAGCCTCTGAGAATAGATTTTAGCACCGAAATTAGCCCCCCTGCCCCACAATTCTTTCACGAGAAAAATTCCACACTTTGACGGCAGTAAAGGTTAACGTGATTGCCCAGAAAAGTTGTAACGCCAGAAGTTTAAGGGGACTGTCACCTGTCCCGGTGAAAATTTGCAGAGGTGTGGACGCCATTGCCGCAAAGGGAAGCCATGCAAAAACCTTGCCGATTCCGTAGGGCAGGAGGGCATACGGCAAGAATGCACCCGTCAACAGAGTGACTACCGCGTTTCTGAGATCAGACAGTATCCAAATGTTGCCGCCCCAGACAATCATAAATGAAGCGGAAATCGTGTCCAGTGCCAACCCGACAATGACCGCCAGCGAAAGACTCACCGTGAACAGCACTCCTGCCGTGATTGAAGCGGGAAGAGGCGAGACCCCAAAAAAGGGACACAACAACAACAGCGGAATCGTGACCAGCCACAACCCGACACGCCACCGCCCGACCATTTCCGCCGAAAGGACTCCTACAAACGGCATCGGTTGCAGAAACCGGGTTAAAATCGTGCCGTTCCAGATTAAATCTTCGATTCCGGTTTGCGCCGCCATTTGCTCCGCAAACAACTCCGCAATCAGCGTGTAGGTGAGCAGAGTTGACAGGGTCATGCCGTCAACGCCCTCAGGACGATCTTTGAGCAGTATTCGCCACAAGGAGAGCACCAATGCCACCCGGATCAAGCGGAGCAGTTCATTCAGCAAAAAATGGG
>JACMPS010000176.1 GCA_014377395.1 Chthonomonadaceae bacterium | reverse complement strand
ATCTTGATTATTTCAAAGGTCATGGGCAAAGGCGATTTTGTATCGAAACTATTTACCGGCATTCATCGCTTGAATGATTTGAGAAGTCTCAGGAAGAGAACCTCTGATCAAGAAGAAGACGAGCAAGGAGAAGATAACCAGTGATTCGATAAAGGCGAGTGCCAGGATCATCACGGACTGAATTTTGCCGGAAGCTTCGGGCTGTCGTGCGATTCCGTCCAGAGCGGCGGCTGCCGCTTTGCCCTGTCCAAGAGCCGCACCGATAACCGCAATCGGCACACCGAGACCGAGTGCAAAAGCAAGTCCCATAAAGTAAAGCATATCGAGTTCCTTTCCGCTACGCCCTTAATCCACTCTGAAATTAGAGACGTAACGTACACAAAAGAGATTAAAATTCGGGTCGTTTACAATCTGGAGAATGGGCGGAGAGACCCTGCCTGACCATTTTCCGGGTTCGCGCAGATGAAGAGGCGTCGTGCCTAATGTCCTGTCGCGACAGCGGGAGAACTATGGTCTCCCGCCGATTCGCCGTCGCCTTCTTCATGATCACCATGACGCTGGACGAGGGAAAGATAAACGCAGGTCAACATACAGAAGACAAGTGCCTGCACAAAAGCGGTCAGCAGTTCCAGAAAGAGAATCGGTAACTGCAACGGAAGCCATCCAAAGGCGGGTCCGATCAGCGACAGGGCAAGACCTGCAATTACGGCGATAATCACGTCGCCGCCAAAGATGTTTCCGAAAAGTCGAACACCGAGCGTAAATGGCTTGACGATCTCCGAAATCAGTTCAATCGGCAACATCAAGGGAGCCAGAAGCGGATACTTTCCAAGTTTGGGACCCATGAAGTGCATCGCATGACCGCCGGGGCCATTGTTTCTGATACCTTCCCACTGGACGAAAACGAAAACGATGACACCGAGTGCAAAGGTTAGCGTAAGATTAGCAGTAGGAGAATGGAAGCCGGGAATTTGCCCTACTAGGTTTGCCAGAATGATGTAGATAAAGAGTGTTCCGACAAGCGGTACATACTTTTCGCCACCGGGACCCACAATCCCCACCACAAACCCCTTGATTTGCTCGACGATATACTCAGCAAAATTCTGACTCCCATGTGGAACACGCTGAAAATTGCGCTTTGCCAAGAGGGAGAAGACGATCATAATCACGGCGATCATCACGGAATTCCCGAACAGCAATTTTGCCGAGGGAATATCACCGAGTTTATGGGCTTCATGCTCAGCGTGGTCGGTAGTGGCTTGCGCCAGAATTCCATAAGGGAAGAGTTGCGGCAAAAACTGCGGCATTTTTTGTTTAACCTCTTTTCGGGATCGCCTGTGTCGTTACGGCGGTTGCCGGAGTTTTGACAGGCGTCTCCAGTGTGACAAATCGAGTACGACGCGAGAGAAGTAAAGGCAGTGCCAGTTCCAGCATCGTCAAAAAAGCAATCATCATCGGGCAAAGCGCAATCCCTGCAATGGCTCCCATCAGAGCGGTCTCTCCCAGTTGTGAGGCAACATAGAGAAGCAAAATGAAGACGGGCAACTTTGTCCAGAGAAGCAAACCGAACGCAACTCGCTGAAGAGTCCCGGCTCCGTGACAGATTAGGGCGGGAATCCCCACTGACAAAGACCACAGACTGAACAGCGAAAGAACCGCACCGATTCCGAAGCCAAGAGATAATCGAATTTGTCCGGTCATTGCAAGGAGTGTTCCGAAAAGCAAAGAGGTCAGCAAACTCCACCTCAAGGCACATTGCGGCATCTTTTCGCTAAGATTAGATTTTAATTTCAAGAGTATCCACCAATTTCTTTTTCGTTTTTCAATTGCGGGCGAGTTGGTTGCGAATACTGCCCTCTATTATGTCACAATTCAGAACGATACGGCACAACCTACCGTATTTTTTCTTATTTTGATAATTTTGCGGAAACACGCATCAAACTCGTCACCCCGACAATAAAGCCTATCACCAACCCGATAAAGACAAGAATCGGCGTTGTCTTAAACTTCATATCGAGAAAATATCCGATCAAGGAAAGCACAATGATTGGTGAGACGAAGGTTCCCGCCGCCGTCATCGAAAGCCCCAAATTCGTGTATTCTCCGGGCTTGACACTTCCCTCGACTTGCACTTTTGAGGGATCGGGCGGCAATTGCGCCGTCACTTTTGGAGCCATCGGGATGTCTCCCAGATGTGGGACTATTGGAAACCGTTTTTCAAGCGGAACCTCTTCGGGTTCGTCTTTTGGTTCTGGCTTTTGAGACATAATGACCGCCTTACTGCTCCAGAAGTCGCTCGTGCAACAGTTGCACGGCTCGCTTCACGTCACTTTCCGAGATCAGACAGGAAACCGACATTTCGGAATCCGCCGTCTGGTAGACCGTGATCCCCGCTTTTGTCAAGGTCTCATGGATCGTCATCAAGACGCCGGGAATACGTCGGTGGTTCGAGGCGATCACGGAAACAACGGTACAATTTTCAATCGCGGTTGCGGGAACGTCTACAATCTCAACATCCGGCTCGACGCTCATCAAAAGCGGACGCTGAACCCGATAAGCCAAATCAAGACCGCCCTCATACTTGAAAATGTAGTAGGTGGCGCGTTTTGCTCCCACCTGATTTTCATTTCGAACGGGAACGATCATGCCGTCGAGTAGGTCACGGGCAATCGGATAAAGTGAACGCGGAACCGCAAACGAGATCGAAGTCGGGCTGAACGTCACAAAGTAGATATTGACTCCTGCCTCCGCCATCATCCGATAGACCTGTCGTTCGATTTCGGATTTATGCGTGACTTCGCCCGTCTCCAACCGAATGAAAACTACCTTTCCGGTGTGAGCGATTCCCGTTGTGCGGTAGCGCATGGACTCGCCGTAATCGCCGCCTGTCGAAGTAGATTCCTCGGAATTGGCAATACGGGTTCCGGGCAAATCCGAAAAAGTGGACTTCACCCACAGCGGGATATTGTGATCCATCGCAATTTCGGCAGCACGGGGATGCACGACTTTCGCGCCCTGATGTGCCATCTCCGCCACCTCTTCATAAGTGCAAATATCGAGGGTGCGGGCGTTTTCAACTAGGCTAGGATCGGCGGTTTTCACGCCGTCCACATCGGTATAAATCTCAACCGCGACCGCCTTGAGTGCCACGCCGAGTGCCGAAGCCGTCGTATCGGAACCGCCGCGCCCTAATGTCGTGATCGAACCCGGCTCCAGTATCTCGTCCGGCTCCGTCATTCCCTGAAACCCGCAGACCACGGGAATGTAACCTGCTTCGATCAGTTTGTGAAGGGCATTCGGGCGAATTTCAAGAATACGCGCATTTCCAAATTCAGGATTGGTGATAATCCCCGCTTGTCCACCGGAAAGGGCAATGGCTTTGTAGCCCATCGTTTGCAGAGTATGCGCAAAGACGACGCTTGAAATGATCTCGCCACACGCCATTATCATGTCCATTTCATGCGGGGCGGGCGGAACCTGCGGGTCTACATCCCGCAACACTTTGATCAACGTGTCGGTGGCATAAGGCGCACCATTTCGACCGATTGCCGAGACGACGACAACAGGACTGAACCCCGCATTTTTCGCCTTGATGACTTTTCGAGCGGCAAGAGCGCGGTTTTCAGGGCGGTCAACCGAAGTTCCCCCAAACTTTTGCACCAGAATTCGTGGTGAGAGAAGGCTCATCTTGCTCTCTCCTCGGTCAAAGGCGACTCGATCACGGCACTCGCCTCCAGATGAAACGTTTTGCAAAGTTCGTTCAGGGCGGCATCCGTTCGGTCCGCTTCGATCAGGCATTGCACGGAGTTGTGTGAGTCGCCCGTCTGAAACAGGTTGGCTTTTGCCGCAACAAGGGCATCGGAAATCTGAACCATCACCCCGGAAGTCTCGCGCATCAGGGCGGCTTTCACGATAATCAGAGAAAGGTCACGTCGAGTTTTCACGCGAATTCCCTCACGCGCCATCGCCTCTTCAAGTTTTGGAAGATAAACCCCCGCAAGCCCCGCCGTGATTGCAGTCCGATGCAATTTGATCAAAAACAGGGGAATCTGAGCATCATTGAGTGCTCGTAGCAAAAACTGGACCCCCGCCGCATGAGTGGGATACGCCTCGCTGTCAATCGCCATGACCGCGTGAGCAACATCGTGCGTGACCTGAATGGCATGGACTCCGCGCTCTCGCTCGAAGGTGACATTGGGAATAATTTGAGGGGTGCGGCTGTCCATCTTTGGAGGCTACTCGGCTTTCCCGGCGTTCCGGCAGACTTTGTGAAATCTTTCTCAAACAGGATACCCTATTCAACAAAGCCGAGTCAACACTTCCACACGGTAAGGAGACGAGATTTTTCAGATTCTTCTTTTTTATTCTTGGAGAGAGGAATTGAGGGAGTCCGGGAAATGAATTTTGAGGGCTATGGGAGACCCTTGAATAAATTCAGGGGCTACAAAAGCGCAAAGTCCACCTGCGTGGACTCAATGCAATTATCTGATCGAGAGAAACTAAAAAGGTTGGGTGCGGGACAAGAAAAGCGGGTAGCACGATCCGACTTTTGTGATTTTTGCTCTCCTCTCTTCGCACAGAAATCGGTCAAAGATTAACAGGCATTGTCTCCCCCTCTCCTCCGAAGCATGAGGGGATCAGGAGAGGGGGTTGGGAGTGAGGTCTGCTCTAAACATCTTCAGGTCAGGGAAAGGAGAAATCAATTCGCTAAAGCGGTTTGAGAAGGTTGTGCGCGAGAAAGGGTGAGAGCAAGTCTGCGTAAGGTGAGTTGTATCTCTACTCAAGGTTCACTGACCAAAGTTGCTTCTGATACAGAAAACTCACGCCCTGATTTCCCGGCATCCATCGAAGGGATTGAAACAGTCCGTTGTCACCTTCCGTTGCTGTTGTAGGGACACTGCCCAAGAGCTTCATTCCCCTTCCATTCAGAAAGCAAGTAAAAAGCCCTTCCTTCTTTTGTCTGCCGATTGTTCTCAGCGTAAAAACGACACGCTTGCAATCAGGCGAGATGGTTGTTTCCATCACCTGACCCCGATAGGGAAGCCTGAATGTTTTCTGACGGAGAGGATAAACAAGGCGACCCACTCTCATTGTTCGCACGGTAAATTTTGTCACAATGGGTTCAGGACGCTCAATCACACCCGGCAATTCTCCATTCACATCCAGGGCATAAAGCAGGTTGCCCCTCCCGGCAAGTCGTTTTGTCTGAAGTCGGTTGACGGGACGGTTGCCGGGTTCGAGAAGGTCACGGACTTTTCGTGTCTTGCGAGAGCCGATAGAAACGATAGCCGGGCGGTTTAATCTCCCGGTAAGACCAACACTAAAATCAAGCCACTGCCTTCCGTTATCAATCCAATAATTGTCTCCATGCGTCCCTCCTCCCTCGGTCTGAAAGGGCTTCCCAGTCGCCACATTGTAAATTTTGGTGCAGGAGAGATGATCGCGTGTCAGAAGCCAAAGGCCATCCGGGGTTAGATCGCAAGGGATATTCGTAGGTGCATCATCGGTCAGTTTACT
>JACMPS010000175.1 GCA_014377395.1 Chthonomonadaceae bacterium | reverse complement strand
GTATCTTATCCCTTTCGGTTCAGCTCTTTAGTCTGTCAATCGGATTCTTCTCCTGATGCACTTATCTTGTCCCTTAAGGATTAGGATTTCAGATCACAGAGGAGGAGTCCGGAGAATGAATTCCCCGGCTACAAAGGTGCCCCAATCACAAACGGGCGTGGGGACGCCTACAAACGGGCGCAACAAGCGACGCCCCTACACGGTCTGCAGGACTTTCACCTGCGTGGACGCAAGGCAAAAGCAAGGGCGATGACAATATTCGAGTGTCCGATTTTTGTCCCTATGGGGCGGAACGCCTCACAGCGCGGAATTCATTCCTGCGGGGGACGCGCAAACGTTTTCTCGCGTTAGGGGTTCCGTTTTCACTCCTCCTTGATTGTGGCGCGGAGTAGTTGTTCCGGCGGCGTCTCAATCGTGCCTTCATACGAGCGAAGCAAAGTTTCGGGGACAATAGGTGCCTGCGATCCTCGTAAAAGCGTTTCCGCTTCGGTTTCACGCGCCACTCGCTCAACGATTACTTCCCGCACTTGCACCATTCTTTCCAAGACAATAGGAGAGCAATCAAAGGGATCAGTTGTGCTAACCGACACACGCTTTTGAGGAGGGGTGTTTCGCTTGATCAGATGAGTGAGGGTATCGAGAGAGCGGGCATTTCCGACTTTCTCCAGCGCATCGAGCAGAGTGATCTGCCAGTCTGATTTTGCGTTTCTTTCAACATCGGAACTTTTTTCGAGCAAACGGCATAAATTCGGGACAACATCGCTATCCAGAGTCCCGTAATGTGTCTCTTTCTTCAAGGAGGGCAAGGTGCGTGCGAGTGCTTTCCTTCCGAGCGTCCAGAAGAATTCCCAATTTTGCGAGGCTCGTAAAAGGGCCGGCACTCCTTCCGCTCTCCCCAGAGAACCGAGAGAACATGCCGCCTCTTCCCGTGTCTGATTACTGCGATTGGACTGGACTGCGATTGTTACAAAAGGAACTGCCGGTGTCAACAAGAGTGAGAACGGAAATACGAAGAAAGGGGCGGTGAGCAACAAACCTATGTCGCCGGATAAGCCACGTAAAAAAAATAGGCAGATCAGACTATAGAGGATCAGCAAAGTCACATTGAGCAAAATCCAGCCCATGGCATAAGTAATTCCGAGGGTAATAGCACCGCCGTTCCACTGCCCCCGCGTTTTGCCGCCGTAATCAAGCAGATGTGCTGTCGCTACAGCCGCTTCTTTTTGCTGTTCCTCGTCGAGTTCCGCCCTGCCTATCGCCCATGCCGCCACCACTTGCTCACGCCAGTGGTACGGTTCCCGCCCCCTGAGAATGTCGCACAAAACCGTGAACGTGGCGGAATCGGGGCGCGTCGTCTCTGCTTTGTTCTCCACAAAGTCGAGAAGACACGAGGTCTTAAGGATTGCTTTTTTACGGCGAGGCATGAGTTTGCGGAGATGCCGGATGATACGCTCCGGGATCATCGAATCAGGCTCCTCAGCAACAGTTAAACTATCAGGCATCGTGAAGACAGTTCCTCTCTCGCTTGACTCATACGCGAAAGAGGAACGCGATTCCTGCCCTCTTTCGAGCTGTAACAGGGATAGGGGGAATCATTTTCTCCTTCACTTTTGTGCGGTCTCTGTTTCGAGCGGACAATTACTTGTAACGGCACACGAAAAGTTTAGCAAAGAGGGTCGGTAAAACGAAAGAAAATCAGGTGATTTCCCCTCGTTTGTTGAATGGAAAATAGGGTATATTAGTTTCTACTGTTTTCCCCGTGCGCTCTTAATCACATTCTAAAAATACGCTTTATTGCCCTTCAGGTCTCGATGAGGAACCCTGTTTTCATGCGCTCACTACTACCCGTTTTATTTTGTCTTTTGTGTTTTTGCTCGCCCGTTCATGCGGACGCGCCTACCCCCGCTGTCCCTGCCACGTTCAATCGCCCTCTGGTTGCCACCCTTCTCCCCTCCGGAGCCAAGCCCCCGACCATCGATGGCAAACTCGATGACATGATTTGGCAAACTGCCCCTCACGCAGACACCTACTACGATCCGCAAACCGGAAAGCCCACGCCCGATCTGACCGAAACCCGGCTTCTATACGACAAAAAGTACCTCTACATTTCGTTTTATTGCCACGACAGCCAGCCCGATAAAATCGTTGCCCGTGAGACCGTTCGTGACGCCGATCTCGACAATGACGACAACGTGCGAGTAGAAATAGACCCGTTTCTAACCTACAAATTCAATGATTATTCGCTCTTCTTCGTGAATGCAATGGGAACGCGCCGTTCGCAGCTGAGCGGTGGACGAGCGGGGAAAGTGGAATGGCAGGGCGATTGGGAGGCGTCAACACAACGAGTCGCCGACGGGTGGACGGCGGAAATGCGGATTCCCTGGGAGATTATTTCCTATCCGCACAGCGACAAGCCGATGACAATGGGAATCAATTTTCGGCGTAAGCATCAGCGCACACAAACGCAAAGTGCCTGGAGTGATCTCGGTCCGCAAGGGTTCAATGAGCGTGAAGGGCTGTGGCAAGGCGTTCAACCGCCCACAAACGCATGGCGTCCCCGGCTTTCGTTTTTGCCCTACCTTATGCCCTCTGCCTACAGGCGAGGCGGCAATTCACAGGCGCGAGTGGGACTGGATGCTCGTTTTCAGCCCACCCCCGAACTTACGACAGTCGGCACATTGAACCCCGACTTCACGAGTGTGGAGGGAGCCGTCGAAGGGATCGGATTTTCTCGAAGCGAACGCTTTGTGCCGGATCGTCGCCCATTTTTTCTGGAAGGAAGCAATTTCCTGGGGATTGGACAAAACTACGAACTCGGCTCGATGTTCAACTCCGCCCGTATCAAACAGATGGACGCGGGATTAAAAGCGTATGGCAAACTCACGCCGAACACCACGCTCGGTGTTCTCGGCACGATTGCCCCCGGCACTCAAAGTAACTTTGTCGGACAGATTCGGCGAGAATTCAATGCCACCTCAAACGTTGACCTGATGATGATTCAGCGTCTCTCTCCCGGCGAAGACAACACCGTTCTTGTGGCGGCTCCGAGGATCAGGCGTGGAAAATGGTCACTTAATGGACAAGTCGCACAGAGTTTCGGACCTGGTGCGGGCGGAAGAGGCTACACGGGATCTATTGATCTTGAAGACAAAAACTTCTTTGGGACAGTGCGGTATCGGCAGGTGGCGGAGAATTTTCTGAACCGACTCGGCTTTATCCCCTTTACGGATTACAAAGGATTTACAGGTTATTTCAACCACAGCGTGCAGTATCGAAAGGGGTTTCTGCGGAGCGTCAATGTAGATTTCAACCCTGATTTTGACTGGCACATGGACGGAAGACCGTTTCGGAGGCGAGCAAGCGGGAGTTTCGGAATCGAGACCCGCAATGATCTCGGCTTCTTCATTTTTGGAGACGGCGGCAAATTCGACAATGATACCGATCTCACCTTCGGGGGCGGAATCACTGTCGGGGTCACAAACCGATTCCGTCAGTATGGCATCAAATTTACAACGGGAAAACAAGCCAATCTGCCTTACAGTTCGTTCGGGCCGAGTTTCAGTTTTCGGCTCGGTAAAGCGTTCGACATCAGTTACAACTCATTTTTCCAGAGTTATCAGGGGTTCGGTCAACAGCACGTCATGACTTTCAACTACCTCATTGATCAGTACCGATCCTGGGGCGGACGCATGGTGATCAACAATTCGGCGGTCAATTTTTACCTCTCCTATCGCAATGCAGGACGCAAAGGACTGGACACCTACTTTATCATCGGCGACCCGAACGCCGCGAGTTTTGTTCAGCGTTTCCTCGTCAAATTCGTCTTTGCGATCTAGACTAGAATGACCTAACCCCTTGCATACTGGGGGGAACCTACCCCCCCGCCCCCTTCCTCTTTCACAAAGACTCATCTTGTCCCTTAGTATTTGCCGCAGGAATGAATTCCGCGCTAGAGGCGAGTACGCCCCTGAATTGGCTAAAACTCGGACACCAAGCTCGTTAATCGTCGCTCAGACAGAGGATTCAGAAGGCTGAATCTGACCTGACCGCCTTTGCTTTTGCATTGAGTCCACGCAGGTGGACTTTGCGCTTTTGCAGCCGGGGAATTCATTCCCCGGACTTGCTTTCGCCGCTTTCTTCTGCAATTTCAACTGGTTTTCCGCCCACTTTTTAAGGAGCAGGTAGCCGGAATCGGCGGGGGTGTAGCGGCGTCCTCCCTGATGTCCATCTTCTTTGCCGTCCTGCACGTTAAGCGGCTTCCGCAGAAACTTGCTTTTCGGCAGGTCGGACAGGTTGATTTTGCCCTGCACCGTGCGGTAATTCGCCAGCAAATCCCCTACCCCCGTAAACCCGAATTTGTCGGGCGGACGCAGGTAAAACGACGGGACCCGCCCCTTCAACCCGTGACACCCCATGCAGGATTGCTGATCGTTTCGCTTCTGGCGCGTCAGTTCCGGCATCACATAATCCCGAAAATAAACGAGGTCAATCTTTTGCGTCTCCTCCAGAATCGGGTTTCCCTTTTCATCGAATCGTGTGTTCGCGTGCTTCTCTTCTTTGAGGGCTTTCATTAAATCGGGAAGAAAAGTCGCGTCTCCCTGCCTCAGTACTCCTTCAATGATCTGGCGAAGTTCCGGGTCTTTCTCGTAAGCAAGAGCGTCCCTTAAGGCACGAAGCACCTCCGTATTCGAGCGCAACGAGGTCTGATTTGCTCGTCGAATGGCAAGGGCGCGGGTCATTGGGTCGGCATCCGCCTTCAGCGCATCAAGGTAGAGTTGCAACGCCTTGTCTTTGACTATCGAAATTTGTGTCGGTGCTTCTATTCGCGGCGTCTGAATCTTCTCCTGCAATCTCAGAGTTCCGCGTACAAGACTTAAGCCGGATCGAGGAGAATTTTTGACCATTTCTCCCCTTGCGGCACGCTTGACGTTTGACGTTTCCTCGAAGGAAAGCAACCAGTCCACGCTCCGAATCCAGAAACGCGCTTCGAGCGGGTTCTTAAATTCCGTCGGGAAATACTTGCGGAAAACGATTTCCTGATGCAAGTCGGGGTTGCGCTCAAGTACCTCACCAAGCCGATCCGCCAGATACCAAGACGCACTCATGTCTCGCTCCGAGGTGCCACGCAAAGCCGGGTCTGCAATTTGTGCGAGTTGCTCCGGCGATCTATACGTGGAAAATTGCGGCACCAGAATGTCGAAAAAGCGGCGTTGTTGCTCTTCCGATTTTGGAATAATCCAGTTGACTTTCGCCCACAATTCCACAATCGGATCGGAGATTTGCGGACGGCGCGGCGGTTCCATTGCCCCTCTTTTGATCTGCGCCATTTGCGGCTCGACTTGCTCCGGGACGGCGGGAAGGCTAACCGAGCGCGGATCACTCACCGCCTGTGCCGCAATCTGCCGCAACGATTCGGGCCCCGTCAGCGAATAATTGACGAGCCATTCGTTGAGCGGACGATAGGGAACGTTGGCACCTCCTTCGATGCCGAGCCGAATTACAATTTCACTTTTGCCTTTGACCGCCGCGTTCAGCACGATGAGAGCGGCTTTGCCCATCATTTCACCGGAATTAGGCGTGACGTAGCCCATTTGTCCGGGACCTCCATCGCCGCCCGAAGTTTCGTAATAGGTTGCCCCCACGTTCACCAATCGCTTTGCAAGTCTGAGGCGGATTTCAGCGTTTTTCTCGGTGTCGAGAAAGTCGGACATTGCCGCAAAAAGCAAAGTAAGTTCCGGGTATTGATGCTCTCCGCTTCCGTTTGCCTTGTGTCCATTCACTACAAAGAGGGCTTGCGTCGAGTAACGCAAGCAGGTTTCGACAAGAGAATCGGGTTCGGGACGAGTGAGTGCGGTTTTCCAGGCGGCATTGATCGCCTTACGGGTCGGCGGGTTCCAGACCCACCATTGCCATGCCGCCTTACTCGCCCAGGCACGAACGCCGGGGTGCAGGTCACGGTTCATGGCGGTGTTGAAAAGAGAGGTCAGTAGCACAAAGTCAACTTTCGATCTCGGCATCACGGCATCGGCGCGAAGATTCAGAGCCATCAGCAAAGATTGGCGCGTCGTGTCGGTTCCCTTTTCATAAGCAGAAAAAATCGCGCTCCAACCAAAATCGTTGAGCAGGGTTTGCCGGGTTGCCCAGACCGCCGCTTCACGTACCATTTTCGACGAGTCACCAAGAGCCACAATAAGCGCAGGAACGCCGTCCTCCCGACTGGTCGCACCAAGACCGATATACGCCCAGTAGCGCACAAGCGGGCTGTCATGTTGTGCGGCTTTCAGGAGCAAGTCGGGGAATTTGCCCTCGCCATGTAAAGCGAGTTCACGTATCCGCCCAACGGACTCAAGCAGACTTTCATTCACTTTCGGC
Organism: Chthonomonadaceae bacterium; assembly: GCA_014377395.1. GTDB lineage: Bacteria > Armatimonadota > Chthonomonadetes > Chthonomonadales > Chthonomonadaceae > JACMPS01. Next base: position 8,029 of record JACMPS010000175.1, on the reverse strand, counting down.
ATGAAATCGGCGCGTTTAAGAGGGGGCGGCGTCTCGGGATAAAGGCGAGACAGAGCGTGCAAAGCGTAAGCCGTTGAGACAAAGCCCGTTTGTGCGCCCCGGTTCCAACGCCCCGTTGGTTCCTGCATGGCGATCAGGGCAGAAGAGGCTTTGGATACGGCAGGGTCTTCAAGTCCATGCCCCGCAGAGGTCAATCCCCAGATTGCAAGGGAAGTTGGGGAGGGATCGGAATTGTGATCTCCTGCCTTCCACGTTTTGCCGTTGTCGGGCGAACTTCCCGGATTAAATCCAAAACTGCCGTCCTCGTTCTGAACGGCGCGAAGTCGGGTTTCGTCCTGACTCAATTTCACCCTGACTCGTTCCAGAAACGCGGAAGTTTTTGCCGGGTCAAAAGGCTTTCCATCGGCTTTCGCGGCTTTCGTTTCCCACTCCACGTACTTTGTAAACACCGGAAACACCCGATAAAAATAATCGAGGCGCAACCCTACATCGTCTGTGAATTGCGGATTAACCTCAAGCACCTGTTGCGCCTTTTGTTGCAAAGCACGAAAATACTTCGGGTCGCCTGTCTTTGTCCACGCCGTTTACAGAATTTCGCTTGCCATCGTGTTCACGATCACAAAGCCAACGTTGGAGCCGGGTCCCGCCGCATTGATGCCGCCGGGATCGCTTGTCTGCAACACGAAATTTGCGGTACGAATCTGCTGTTTCGAATGGAGTTTTCGGGGGGTCAGAAACCGCTCCAACTGAACGATATTGAACCCGGCGGCACGAGTCCCGGCGGGCCCGTCGCCAATATCAAGCGGGGCTAGACTCGTGTTGTTCGCGGCGTCTTTGAGGGTGTTGGTCGGGCGCAAACACTCGTACATCGTGTTGATGAGGTGCCAGTAGTTCTGCACGTTTTCCGGGCGATAACCACTCACAAAGGGCGCGGCAGGTCCCCAGACCCCGGATTGCGTGTGACAACTCATGCACCCCGTACCCAGCAGGTTTCCGGTATCTCGAATCCGACGTTCAAGGGAGGCACCTCGTGGACGGTTGCTGAGCCAAGCATCTACCTGCCCGATCTGATTATAGGTTCCCTGCCGAATGGAGAGGCGCGGGTTTTTGTAGGGGGCGGGCGGCAAAAGACGCAACTGCAATTGATAGCCTGGAGCGTTTGCCTCAACGCGCAGATAGTAGGTTTGTCCGGGCATGAACAGACGTGAAATCTCGGTTCGGTGCGATTCGTCTTGCTGATGATTGCGTTCGTTCGGGTCGCGTCCCTCCTCCACTGAGGTTTTCTGTCCCTCATTGAAGAGCGGGCGACGCGGGTTGGCGACGCCAAAGAATTCCTCGACGCCCTCCGCTTTTTTGCTCGGACGGTAAACCCGCACTCGCGCTACCACTGATTGACCGGGCAGGCTAATTTGCGCCGTGAAAAGACGCGGCTCTTTTCCCTTGAAGTCAAGCCGAAACCAGTCTTCGCCCGCCTTTCCGATTGTGTCACTTGCGGCTTCTCCGCCGTCGAAATACTCCTGCTCGTCACTGCTCCCCGTAATCTCCCACGTCTTCACGGTCTCGCCTTCCGAGGGCGTAAGCGTGATCGGTTGCGCGAGAGAGGGCGTGTTGTTCGGTTCAACGGCGAGGATCGTTCGGAGACGTTCCTGCTCTTTTTCCGTGCCGACATTTACCGGGCGAACACTCATCTTCACAAGCGGAGAAAATCGTGTTGAAGCGTCAGGTTTCAATGCTTCCTTTGAGGTTTCGGAGGTAAGTTTCAGGATGCTTCCGCGTTCTCGCCAGTGAACATCGTTTGGATTAGGGGGAGCGTCACCGGAAATCGGGGTCAGGCGCAGGGTGTAAACTCCGGCAACCGAGGCGCGATAAAGACAGAAAAAGTCGGTGTCAAGGGCATGAAGCGTTTTCCGTATCACCGGAATTTTATCGGTTGGGGAGATCCATTCCACCCGGAATTTTGCGTTCGGTGGGAATTTCGAGGGTTGGGGCAACGAAAGGCTGATCTCGCGGATCTCCCCGGATTTCAGCGTGTAGTGCCTCTCCAGATTTCCGGTAAAAGAAAGCACTCCTTCAGCGACTTGCCTCTTTTTTTCGGTCTGATGAGAAGAAACAGGAGACGATTTCGCTTTTACGATTTTCGCTTTTTCCGGTGAAGGGGGCGGAAGTAAGAGAAGAGTCGTTGCCGCCAGCGAACCGACGGCAACAAGCGCAAACAAAGAAGTCAAGGGAAAAGAGGGTTTAGGTAGCATGGCTTTGTCCGGCAACATTCAAGAGTGCAGTCATCAACGAAATCAATAACAATATGATTGCTGAATGACGTTTTTTGTGACACAATTCCTGCGCTTCTTTACAAAGTCTCACGCAAAGTCGGCAACCATTCACCAACAATGTTTCAGCCAGCCGAATTGAGTGCCGCCGTGAGTGTCTCTTTGTCCCACGAACTATCGAAACGAACCCCGTTAATGAAAAAGGTCGGTGTTCCGTTAACGCCGCTCTTTACGCCGCTCAGAAAGTCTTCACGCACCCGTTCCTTCCTAGTGTGTCCTCTCAGTTCTTCAGAAAACGTTTCCGGGTCCGCACCAACCTCGGTAGCGTATCTGATTAAGTCATCCTCCGTCAGCGCGTTCTGATGCTCGAAAAGCATATCGTGCATCTCCCAGAACTTGCCTTCTTCTCCGGCGATTTCGGCAGACTCGGCGGCATCTTGCGCGTGAATATGTGCTTGTGCAAGCGGGAAATTACGGAAGACAAACCGCAATTTGTCCCCCATTTCACTCTGAATGGCTTTCACAATCGGATAAGCCTCACCACAGTGCGAACACTCATAATCCCCATATTCCACAAGCGTGACCGCCGCCGAACTTCCGCCCGAAACATGGTCACGTTCACCCACTGATACACTTAATCGGGCAACCATCTCTTCATTGCTCATTTCGTTTCTCCTCCAGTTTTCAGGGCTTTCAATGCGCTGAGGATTCCGTCGGCTCCGGGGTTTGTGCCCATCGGCGAAACAAAACTCCAGCGAATCACTCCCTCACTGTCAATCACAAATAAGGCTCGCTCGCTCAAACCGTCCTGATCACGGTAAACGCCGTACTCACGGGCGACCTTACCTTTCGGCTCGAAGTCGGCGAGCAAAGGGAAATTCAGGTTGCTGTTTGTGACGTAGGCGGCATGACACCACGCGCCATCCACAGACACACCAAGAAGAGTAGCATTGTGTGCCTTGAATTCTGAAAGGATTTCGTTGTACAGCACGATCTGATCACCACAAACCGGAGACCAGTCCGCAGGGTAAAAGGCAAGAATGACCGGGTTTCCTTTTAATTCGGAAAGGGTAATCGTATCGTCGAGACCCGATTGCAACGTGAAATCGGGTGCTTTTTCACCGGGCTTTAGCACGGAGGTAGTTTCGCTCATGGGGGTGATCTCTCCTTCTGGATTTAAGAATTATCGAACTGTGGGTAGAAAAGTGTTATACATTCCTTACGTCATTTTACCTGATAGATCGGCGCAATTTTTCACCTCATAGCCGTTCACCTGCTTTTATTCCTTGACTTTCACCCTTTCACCGACTATACTGAACATAGAGAATTTGGGAGAACCCTTTCACGATGCAAGCGATTCACGCACCCCACCCCCACAAATCGGAGGCTTCGCCAGTGTCGGTTGATACGACGCAGGGCGGCGTCAGGGTACGTCGTCCGGTTCTTCCCAGAGGGTAATCCGCCATTCCGCTTTCTCCCGCTTGCACCGCGCTCCCTTTTCAGAACCGAACTCAGACCTTTTTCGCCGTCCGCCTTTTCCTTCCGGGAAGATTCGGGCGATTTTTTGTTTCACTACCCGCTTCACTCGAAGAGATTTTATCCACAGATTAACACCGAATAACACAGATTAAAAGAGAGGGGTTAGAAATTAGGTGTTAGGGATTAGGGAAATGCAAGGGGAGAAGATACTCTCCTTATCAACACTTAACACTCAATACTTAACACTTTCCTCCTGGAGCCTTTACCCATGAATAACGCACCCCCACCCGACGAACTGTACCGACTGCGGCACTCCACCGCGCACCTGCTTGCTGAGGCTGTTGGCGAACTTTTTCCCGGTGTCAAATACGCGATTGGACCTCCGATTGAGGACGGGTTTTATTATGATTTCGACTTGGCAACGCCCCTCAAAGAGGAAGATTTCGAGCGCATCGAAGCGAAAATGAAGGAGATCACCAAAAAGAACGCCCTTTTCGAGCGGGTTGAAATGGATCGTGCGGAAGCCCGTGCCATTTGCGACGCGGAGGGACAGCCCTACAAAGTTCAGCTCATTGATGACCTGCCCGAAGACGAGCAAATCACCTTTTACAAGCAGGGCGAATGGACAGACCTTTGCCGGGGACCTCACGTTCCGCGCACCGGAAATCTCAAGCATTTCAAGTTGCTTTCCACCGCAGGAGCCTACTGGCGAGGAAGCGAAAAAAACAAAATGCTCACTCGTGTTTACGGGACTGCCTGGAAAACCCGCGAAGACCTCGACGCCTACCTGAACCGCCTTGAAGAAGCCCGTGCCCGTGATCACCGCAAACTCGGACGCGAACTCGGACTGTTTCTGTTTGCGCCGGAGCAGATCGGCTCCGGAATTCCGCTTTTCCTCCCGAAAGGCGAAATGTTGCGGCACACCATGGAATCCTATGTCCGCGAAGTACAAACTCGCTACGGGTACAGCCACGTCTGGACAGGGCATTTAGTTCGCGAAGACCTTTACAAATTGTCGGGGCATTACGACAACTACAAGGATGCGATGTTCCCCCCGATGCAAGACACCAACGACAAGGGCGAACTGACAGGCATCAATTACCGCCTAAAGCCGATGAACTGCCCCTCGCACATGACGCTTTACAATCTGAGCGGCTTGAAATCGTACCGTGATTTGCCCCTGCGCTACGCGGAATTTGCAACGCTTTATCGCTATGAGAAGACAGGGGAACTCTCCGGGCTGACCCGCGTTCGCGCTCTCACTCAGGACGATTGCCATATCTTCTGCACCGAAGATCAGATCGAAAGCGAGTTTTCGCTTGCCTTAAAACTGATCCGAGAAGTGTTGGAGCGTTACGGCTTTTCCGATTACCGGGTACGTCTTTCGTTGCGCGACGACAACCCGGAAAGCAAATTTGTACAGGACGACGAGAAGTGGACAAAGGCGGAATCCGCCCTGCGAAGTTCACTCATCGCCAACAATGTAGAGTATTTCGAGGCGGAAGGTGAGGCGGCTTTTTACGGGCCCAAAGCGGACTTTATCGCAAGGGATGCGCTTGGACGCGACTGGCAAATCTCGACGATTCAGGTGGACTTTATTCAGCCGTCTCGTCTCGGTTGTACCTACATTGATGAAGAGGGAAAAGAGCGCACACCCGTCGTGCTTCATCGGGCGGTGACAGGAACCACCGAGCGCTTCCTCGGCGTTCTCATCGAGCAGTATGCGGGGGCATTTCCGTTCTGGCTGGCTCCGGTGCAGATCGTTCTCGTTCCGATAGCGGATCGTCATGCAGAGTACGCAAACGAAATCTGTGAGCGTCTCAAAGCCGCCGGGTTCCGTGCCGAAGTGGACGCCCGCAACGAAAAAATGAACAAGCGTATCCGTGAAAACGAACTACAAAAGATTCCGGTGATCCTCGTCATGGGAGATCGTGATGTAGAAGCGGGAACAGCAAGCGTTCGTCGCCGCAGTGAAGGCGATCTCGGTGCAAAGACAATTGAAGAAGTCCTCGATTACTGCCGCGAACTAATGAAGTAAAGCAAGCGGATTTTCATGAATGCGGTCAGAACTTGATGTTCTGACCGCTTTTTTTGTCTGGCAGAAAGTAAGGCGCACCGTATGGCAACGTGTATGGTAGAATAGGAGTATAAGGAGAATGAAAAATGGCTCTTACCAAACGTACCTATACGCTAACACCGGAAACTCTGCAACGCTTCGAGCAAACCGTTCGACCGGGTGAACGCAGTGCCATGATCGGCGAATTAATCGAGCGTTGGCTGATGGAAAAAGAAAAAGCGGAATTACGTCGTCTCGTTATTGAAGGTTGCCGCGAGATGGCGGACGAGATGCTTCAGATCGAAGCAGAGTTTCACCCGCTTGAAGAAGAGGTCGCCAGAAATTATGGCGAATGAATGGAAGCGGGGTGATGTCGTGCGGGTGCGTCTTGACCCCGCCGAAGGATCGGAACAGAGGGGTGAACGCCCCGGATTGGTTATCTCCTCCAACGAAATCAATCTGCATAGCCCGGTCATTTTGGTGGCTTCCCTGACAACGCGCAAAACCGAGCGAGTTTATCCCTTCGAGGTTCTCATTGAAGCCCCCGAAGGTGGACTGCATCAAACTTCCAAAGTCATGTTGATTCACCTACGCGGGCTCGATAAGCGGCGAATTGTCGGTCATTATGGGAGCCTCAGTGCGGAAACGATGAAACAGGTGGACGCGGCTATCGGCATTGCAACCGGACTAACCCTGCTAACTTGAGTAGAACAAGGATTACGAAAAATTCCGGCGACTCTTGTCATGTGAGACCGTGACATAGAGGCGGGAACGGAGAGCGTTCGCCGCAAGATCGAAACGCGATCTCGAAGCAAAGACAATCGAGGACTTCTTCGGTTATTGCCGCGAACTAATGAAGTAGTCTTTGCGTTCTTTCCAACCCCCTCCTAACCCTCCGCTGCATTAAGGGGAGGAACAAGATCGAAGGGTCTTCTGCATTGACTCCCCTCTCCCTAACCTGTCTCAGCAGGTGGCAGGGAGAGGGTGAGTGGACAAGATTAGGGTGAGGGAATGGAGTAAACTATGATGAAAGGAGTAAACCTTATCTATGCCCTACCTCTCTGAATGCACTGAGAACCTCACCTCTTTAGTCCCGGAACACATCACTGAGCATCTCGAAAAAATCACATCACGCTACAAGAAGGTCTCGGCGAGAACCTCACTCCTCCTCGATTTCGTCTGGAAGAGAAGGGCAACGACACGCCCGGATGAAAGAACATTTACGGCATTGCGAGACGCCATCGTAGACCGCATCAATCCAAACTGGCGTGAGCAGACCATAGCGGCATGGGCATTGGGAAGGGCAGACCTCACCAACGAACAGCAAAAAGAAGCAACTGACTTGCTGGCTTTCCTGCTCGATTACAGCGGCAGAACACGCGGTCAGTGGTACGGCGACAATGTGGGTACGGGAATTGCTTACGCGATAGGCTGGAGTTTTGCAGGCATCGCTTTCTCAGCGATGCTTTATACGGTAGCGAGCCTTCTAAAGATTGATCCGTTCGATTACCCATGCTTCTGGATAGCCTGCACTCTGTTTTTCATCATCACTCCGTCTGTCCCTTTTATCACGGTCAGCAACCTTGCCTCGATGACAAATACCGTTCGGTGGGAGGCGGCGCGTTCTCTCGGTTCGCTTAAAAGGGCGGAAGGAGTTTCTTCCCTGCTACGCGCCTCACAAAATACGGAATTCTTCTGGAACATTGGAATTCATGCCCTGAATGCCACCCTGCCGTCACTCACTTTTGAGCAACACTACGGAAGTTTGGGGAGCGATGTCGTCCCGAATCTGTGCCGTTTGCTGAACATAAGTTTCGATCTGCGAACGGTTGAAGCGAGAGAATGGCAACTCGTTTTGCTCGATGCATTGGAGAAGGTTGGAGACGCCCGTGCGCTCCCTCTCTTAACTCTGATCTCACAATATGACACTTCGACAAAGGGCAATCCTGCCGTTCCTCAAAAAATAGCGCAGGTGCTGAAAGTATTATGGGAACGAATCTCACGGGAAACGGAGCAGGCAACCCTTTTGCGTGGTTCCGAAGCACCCGTTCTGCCCGACACGCTCTTACGCTCCTATGAGGAGAGCATCGAGACGCCGCCGGAACAACTGCTTCGCCCCACAAATAGTCTTGGGAAAAAGGAAGAAGCAGAATAGTCGAATCGCATAAAATCGGCGGCAGTTGTAAGAGGTTTCTCCAACAACTGCCGCCGATTTGCTCAAGCATCG
>JACMPS010000174.1 GCA_014377395.1 Chthonomonadaceae bacterium | reverse complement strand
TCCGTTAATTGGTAAACAGCACCGCTTCCGGGGTCTCCCGCCGAAAGTGCGTAGACAAGACCGGTGCGAAAAGCCACCCCTGCCACCGAGGGAACGGAGCCGTTCGGGGCGAGTTTGGTAACGGAGCCGCCTGTTAAATCAGCACGAAAGACGGTTTTCGCGGCACCGTTCTCCCCGAAATAGAGCGTGTTGTCATCCGCAAAGGTCAGCCCCCCGAAAAACCGGAAGGTATCCCCTGCGGGAGCGGAAAACGTTTTCAGCAGAGTGCGCGTTCCCTCAACACGATCATAAATGGAGAGGGTTCCTCCTCCAGATGAGTTGCTGTTGGAAACGGCGAGCAGTCCACTCGGAGAGATAGCAATACCGGAAGTCGGCAGGTCTGTGAGGGTAGCGATGTATCCGGCAGGTGCGGTAAAGCCGGGAATAGACTGCGCCCCGGCGGGAGCGAGTGCAAAACAGGTCAGGACGAGCAACGCGGAAGCGTTGCGGAAGGTGGAAGTGTATTCCATTCGTGTGTTCTCTTTCTTAGCAAATTCTTGGTAGAATGCTTTGTGTTAGGAGAAGTCACGAAGGAGGCGCGGCGGGGGAGGGGGATTAAAAGGCTTGCCTAGGGCAAACAAAAATCGCCAACCGACCGACGCGATGGCGATAAAAGCAAAGCCGCCGAAAGTCGGTTCACCCCGTAAAGACAGAGCGACCCTCGGTGGTTTGCTCATCACACCCTCTCTCGCGAAGGGCATATTGTGATGCGTCACAGGGCGGGCATTCGGACTGAGAGCGACTTTCGCTCAACACCGTAGCGGGACTGCGCCGGACTTTCACCGGACTTCCCCCGTTTTGTATTGCGCCATGATAGCGCAATCCCTGTGACATCAAGATGCAAATATTCTCGATTAGCAGGATACCGCCCTTCGTTCCTAAAAGTAAAGGGCAATGAGAATTTTTTCTTTTTCTTTTTTAATTTATCCGAAAAAACAGGTCAGATCAAACCCAAATTACGCTTTGAGCAGAATACTTTCTTTCTCGAAAGAACGAATCGCGTACAGCAACACAAGCCCCGCATAAGCCGCCGAAGCAATGAAAGCAACCGCGATGAACGAAGGATTATAGTTGCCATTCAGGGCTTGCTTGATCATAATTGAGGCGTTAAGAATAGGAACCAGGGCGATCTTAATCCCGGAATCCGTGCCGACAAACAAACTCAAAAGCGCAGGGAGTGTGACCAGTGGAAACAGCGTTCCCAGATAACTCTGTGCTTCTTTCTGATTCCGGGCATAAGTAGAGACACCAAGCAACAGTCCCGCAAACAAAAGACACATCGGCAAAACGCTCAAAATAATCACGGCAATACTCGTGGCAGAGAGGTGCAAGCCCCCCTGTGCAAGCCAATCGTAAATCTTGAGGTGGCTGAAAAACGGGATCATCAGCCCGATAATCGCCATTCCCGCACTGAGCAAACCGACACTGAAGACCGCCATAAACTTGCCGAGTACAATATCACGCCGTCGTGCGGGGGAGACCAGCAACGTCTCCAGCGTATTGCGTTCTTTTTCTCCTGCGACCTGATCGAACGCCGCGTAAATACTGCCTCCGAAGACCGAAAAAATCAGCAGATACGGCAACATCTGAGTCAGGATCAACATTCCTGAGCCACCTGCCCCGGCGATATTTTTCTCCGCCACCTTAAAGGGCGTCAGCACGTCCACAGACATTCCCTGCTCATTCAGGCGCGTCTTCACGATGCCGTCATTGATTTTCTGAAAAACTCCGGTTAGAATACGGGTTGCGTTTTGAGAATTTTCGTTGCCGTCATCCGTCAGCATTTTGACTTCGACGATCTGAGAAGACGCTAATTTTTGCGCGGTGTCCGTCGGGAACACGATCACGGTTTCCACTTTTCGATCACGAATACTTGCACTGCCCTCCGCCTCGGTTTTCATATCCGTCAGCGTGAATTGTGGGGAAGATTGTGCCGCAGATTTCAGTCTTTTCACAAAGTCCGGGTAGGCGGCACTGTTGACAATTCCGAGGGAATAGGTACGGGTTTTCGTGCGTTCCGCCTGTCCCTGCGCCAGCACACCCACGAGCGCGAAGAGAACAGGCGTGATGATCAGAGGTGAGATGATGACCTGCATCCGGGTGCGTTTGTCCCGAAAAATCTCTCGAAACTCTTTGCGGAAAATAATCAAAATCAAGTTGGGAAGGGTTTGTTTCAACGTCGGGTCTTTCTCCAAAAACGGTCTCATCGCTTTATTCCGCGTCAATAATCTTAAAGAAAGCGGAAGCGAAATCCGGGGTACCCTGCTCGCTTCTGAGTTCTGCGGGAGTGCCGAGCGAGATCAGTTTGCCCTTTGAGATAATTGCCACACGATCACACATCGCCTCGACATCAGGCATGATATGCGTCGAAAAAACAATTGTGCGCCCCTCGGCTTTGCATTGCCGGATAAAGCGTACAACGGTTCGTGCCACCAACACATCGAGTCCGTTTGTCGGCTCATCGAAAAACAAAACGGGCGGCTCGTGGATAATGGCACGCGCTATCGAAACCCGTTGCTTTTGTCCGGTGGAAAGGCTGTCGCAACGTCCCTCCGCAAAATCGTTCATGTCCAGTTCGGTGAAAATCTGCTCGATGCGCTTTTTGATTTTGGAGGTCGTCAAGCCATTCAATTCGCCGAAGTACGTGACGACTTCCCGCGCCGTCAGTCGTTCATAAAGTCCGGCGCTGTTGGAGAGAAAACCAATGCGGCGGCGCACGTCCTGCCCCTGTGTGCGAATGTCGTATCCGGCAACAGTGGCGGTTCCGCCCGACGCTTCAAGAATGGTGGCGAGCATCCGCATCATCGTGGTTTTTCCGGCTCCGTTTGCGCCGAGCAACCCGAAGATTTCACCGGGATTGCACTCAAACGAAACATCGGAGACGGCGTTCACGGTGCCGCGTTTTTTGTCATGAAAAGTTTTGGAAAGGTTGTTGACGGTAATCATAGGGTTTGGGGAAAGTGTTGAGTGTCAAGTTTTAAGTGTTAGGAAAAGTGTTGAGTATTAAGTATCGAGATGAAGATTTTCTTCTCTCTCTTTTCTTTGCATTTTGTCTTTTAATCTGTATCCATCGGTGTTAATCTGTGGATAAAATCTTTTCCGTATGTCTCTGTGCCTCTGTGTCTCTTTTTGTTTCAAGACAGGCGGGTGGTTAGTGAGACTGACGTATCAGCCTTATCTCTGGTTTCGCCGAAGCAGAAAACAGAAAACGGGCGCACCGAGAAGTGAGGTAACAACGCCGACTTCAAGGGTGGCAGGCAAACTTCGCGCTAGCAAGTCGCTTCCGACAAGGACAATCGCACCGAGCCACATGGCGGCGGGAAGAAGACGGCGATGATCCGCCCCTACCAGTCGGCGGGCGATATGCGGCGTCACCAACCCGACAAAGGCGATAATCCCGGCGACGGAGACGGTGGCGGCAGTTGCCAACGCCCCCGCAAAAATGATCTTACGCTTAAATCCCTCGACTTCCAAACCGAGTGATGCGGCGGTTTCCTCGCCGGAGGTCAGCAGATTCAATTCCGTCGCTCCCCGGAAAAGCAGGATGCCTCCCACAAGCGCAAACGGAAACAGTAGCACTGTTTGTGTCCAACCGATGTTGTTGAGGTTGCCGAGTAGTTGCGCGAGAATAGCACTTTGTCGCTCCAAATGTCCGTCTCGATTTGCTAAAGAAATGGCGAGAGGAATGAGTGACCAGAGGAAAGTTCCGACCACCACGCCGCCTAGCAAAAACGTTTTTGCATTGATTCGCCCCTCTGTTTTCGCAAGTGCCATGACGACGAAGACCGCGAGTAAGCCAAAGCCGAACGCTGCAATCGGGGAAAGAAATCCGCCCAGTAAAGCCGCCCCTCCGAGCAAAATCACAAGTACGGAACCGAGTGCCGCCCCCGCCGACACGCCAACCATGTAGGGATCGGCAAGCGGATTTTGCAGAAAACTCTGGAACGCGACGCCGGAAAGTGAGAGCAACGCCCCGATCAATCCCGCTCCGAGAGTGCGAGGCAGGCGGACATACCAGATCGTCGCATTCATGCTGTTCTCCAGTCCCGTTACGTTTCCGGTGAGGTGCGAAGTAATCACATGAACGGCATCGCTCAGGCTAATCGAGGTGTCCACGCCGCTTTCGTTTTTCAGCACATTAACAACGCAGAGAAAAACCAGCAAAAGGGGAAGAACAGAAGGAAATCTGCGCGATGAATGCGATTGTGAAGGCTTTGACGGGTTCATAAAGGTGAGGCAGTCAGGGCGTCCCCGGATAGAGAAAACTGTGAAGTGCCCTTTTTGCGGCTCCGAGGCGAGGACCCGGACGCACAAGCGGAGAGGAATTATCCCCTGAGTAAAATCGGTTTTTGATGATTGCCGGAACCCCCTGAGCAAACCCTGGCAGGGCTTTCAACGGAGCGACTAATTCAGGAGAACAAACAATTACGTCCGGTGCAAACGAGATCACTTGTTCGGGCGTCACGCGATCTCCTGAGACCTTCGAGGTGACGACATTTTGTCCCCCTGCCGCCCGAATCACCTCATCAATCACGGTTCCGGGTCC
>JACMPS010000173.1 GCA_014377395.1 Chthonomonadaceae bacterium | reverse complement strand
ATAGTCCTGCGGACATCACTGTAGCGTGATCCCTGCGGACATTGATGCCGCTTGATCGCTCCTATTTGATCTTGAAAACAAACTTTTTTAACACCCTCCTAGACCAAGTGACTATTTTGCAGGGGTATCATCGGGGTCTTCGAGGGCGAACTCGATTCGCTCCTTTAAGGTGGGATGCGTTCCAAACCAGAAGTGAAGCAGGGTCGGTGGGTCGGGGTCGGAATAATCTCGCTCTGCAAAGCCGACAAAAAGTTGGGCGGTGGCGCGATGAAGCCCCGCCACCTGAAGCCCGAAACGGTCAGCGCGATGCTCCATGACTCGCGAAATCCCCGACTCGACAGGTGCCTGAACGAGCAGAAACACGGAAATGATCCACAGAAGCAGAGGCAATGCCGAAAGTTCTGCCGGATGTTTTGCACCGAAAAAATTCTCGTAACGCTTCAGCAGAAGCGGAAAAACTCGGTGAATTAGAAACAAAAATAGACCTGCCCCTAAAGACGCAAACGCAAACCCGAACCACAAATGCCCCTCCACATAATGTCCCATTTCATGCCCCATCATCGCCGTGAGTTGATCGGGGGGCAGTTTCTCCAGTGCCGTGTCGTTGATCACGATTCGTGTGGTGGGTCCCAATCCGGCAACATAAGCGTTGACGTGCGTGGTTCGTGAGGACGTGCTTTCGATCAGGATACGCCCACCCGAAATTCCCGCTTTGCTTGCGAGGGTTTCGATTCGGGTTCGGAGGGGTGAGGGCGACATCGCCGTGTAGCGATAATAGAGCGGAGAAATGACAATCGGTTGCAGAACAATCGAAAAAAGTATCAGTGGAACTACACCTATCCACGCCTTTTTCCACCAGTGTTCCGGGGATCGCGTATAAAGTCGCAGGGCGATCCACAGCACCGGAGCCAGAATTAGTTCCGTCGTTGTGCCGATCAGTCGGTCTCGCAAGTAGCCGAAGATCGAGAGGGTGCTGAACCCGTAATTTCGCTCCAATCGCCAGCCCCACAACCCGAATGGAAGTGTCCACAACGAGTGAAACAAAGTAAACGCCGCGAAGAAAAGCAGAAACTTCCAGAACGGGGGCGGCAATTTCGGGGTTTCCAATCGTTTTGCGAGGGTGCGCGAAAGACCGCTTTTCACAAAAACGAACGCCCCTGCCAATCCCCATGCCAGACCGATGAGAGAAACCGTTCTTCTCTCTCGCTGATAGGCAATGGCACGCGGTGGGATTTTGGGAATGAACTCGGAGGCGGCGGAAGCGATTGAGGGGGTTGCTTTCGGAAGTGGATTTTGTGCGAACACGGAACTGGAGAGCGTGAACAGGCACAAAAATATCAAGAGTAATAGAGATCGTCTGCTCGCTTTACTCATCCAGCAAATCCGCCATATCAAGCAGGCCATAGCACACTTCAGGAATCGTCAGCTCATCAATCTCAAACGTTTTCTCCCCGGCGAATACGCCCCCGCAATGCTCATAAAACGCTCGTGCGAGGATATTCTCTTTCAGCACCCAGGTGCAAAAATTGCGGTGTCGCTCGGCATGAAGCACTTTTGCAGTCGCCTTCAAAAGCCGTTTGCCTAATCCCTGCCCCTGCAGTTCCGGTAACACGGCGAGGGCGGTTAACTCGGCAGTGTACTCCTCGGTTTCGCTTCGCAACTCGAAAATTGAGTAGCCGACGATCCGCCCGACACTATCCTCCACAACCAATGGCAAAGGATGCCTTCGCAATCTTTGCTCGTAGTGCGCGAGTTTGTCCTCAACCGTCAGGCGATCCAGGTAATCCTGCGGCAGAATTCCAGGATAGGTTGCCTTCCAGACAATAACATTGATTTCAGCGATTGCGGCGGTGTCATCAAGCGTGGCAGGGCGCAGAAAATACTCCATTTTTCAGGGTCTCCTTTTCCGTCTTGGATTAAAACCGGGCTTAAACTTTGATCTTCGCACGTCATTTGTAGATTACCAGTTCCCCGGCGAAAACAGTTCGATAGCCCGCGTGTAGACGTTACGGGTCAGCCGAGCTACCCGATTCATCTCCTGAGAGGGAAGAATAATCGCCACGTAGTTAGGCTTTGCCCCACGAGACAACAGCACGTCGCGCTCGGCTTCGCTGTGAACAATCGTCAATGCCGTTGCATAGGGAGCAATCTCCACGGAGTCCCGATAAGCCTTTTTACGGATTAGCCACTCTGCGTGAAGCCTTTCCAGAGGGGTTCGCTTTTCTTTTTTTCGTAGCATCTCCGCGAGAGAGGAAGTGTTGTGCGCCGTTAAGACCAATGGCTTTTTCAGCAGGTAACGCATTTGCCAGAAAGCGGAGCCGTCAGGAGTGATCTCGCCCCAGAAATAAGGCTCATGCTGAAGGTGAATCAGATCAATGTCGTCTGAGTTCAGTTTTTCCGCAACCTCGACATAGTGCGCGAGACTTTGCTTCCCCACCAGAATCGGGACGGTAACTACCTCCAGAAAGGGCAACTTTTGCAGGGCAATGGTAAGATTTTCGGAGTAAGTAGCGATCTCTGAATTTTCCCCAACCGGGGCATACATGGCAACCTTCATTTGTGGCGGCACTCTTTCACTCTGACTCTTGTTTTAACAAAACTTGCCTTAACAAAATCAGGGTCAATTCGTCTTCCTCTAGATTACCCGGCAATTCTTACGGAATCGAGCAGGGATTACTTTCTCGAATGAAGAACTTCCTTTTAGATACCGCAAAACACCGAAATTCCCTCTTTTCAATTCTGTAATGTGTATGGAGGCGACTCATCAAAGCATCCGAAAACAATTTTTCTGAACTGGAACGATTACGGGAAGAAAACCGCCTTCTCAAAGAACGCCTCGACTACCACGAGCGTCTGAATGCCCTTATCGGTGACGTTCACTACGTGAAAGATTTTCGCCGAAACGTGTATCTCGAAATGGATGCGGGTGTCGAAGACATCATTGGTATTCCCGCCGACAAGATCAAACCTTCTGACTGGACTCCCCTGAGCGATATGTCCGTGATGATCGGTCAGGCAGCGGGAATGAAAACTGCCGATGCCATTCTCAAATATCATTCCGGAGATTTGCCCTGTTGGGGACAGGAATACCGGGTACAAAGCGTTGGGAGAGAAGTACGGTGGATACGTGATTATTCGATCTTGATGCGCGATGAAAAAGGAGAAATCACCGGGTCTTTCGGCTCTATTCACGACATTACCGAACTGCGAAAAGCACAGCAACATCTGCTGGAAGCCCAAAAAATGGAAAGTCTCGGTAGAATGGCGGGAGGAGTTGCCCATGACTTCAATAATCTGCTCACGGTGATTCTCGGTTATGCCGAAATGCTGATGAATGATGCTCTGCCGGGATCCCCTGCCTCCCGCTATGCAAAAAATATTCAGAAAGCCGGGTTTCGTTCTTCCGAATTGATCTCACAACTTCTCGCGTTTGCACGACGGCAGGTACTCTCCCCGGAAGCGTTTTCCCTGAACGAAACGCTTGAGGAAACAGAGGCTTTGCTCGGTCAACTCCTTCCCGACAATATCACTCTTACTACCCGTGCTTTTTTTGACCTCTGGAACATTTATGCAGACCCCGGACAGTGCCAGCAAGTGCTTCTCAATCTTGCCATTAATGCCCGTGATGCCATGCCGGACGGCGGAAACCTAACGATTTCGACGGAAAACAAAGGTATTGGCACTCCGAATGAGTACAAAATTCCAGAAGGTGAGTATGTTCTCCTGACGGTTCAGGATACGGGAAGCGGCATTAACGAAGCCGCACAGGCGCATATTTTCGATCCCTTTTTCACGACGAAGCCACCGGGTGAAGGCACTGGTTTGGGGCTTTCCACAAGTCACGGAATCGTTAAACAGTCGGGCGGATTTCTCTTTTTTAAGTCTAAGGTAGGCGAAGGCACGACCTTCCAGATTTTGTTCAATCGCTCTTTTTCCGAACCCATTTCTGAGTCCGATCTACCGGAGGAATGTGCCGACAAACCGACTGTTTTGCTTGTCGAGGACGATGACATGATTCGTGATATTGCCGCTCGTGTGATTCAATTAGAGGGCTATCGGGTGCTGGTTGCCAGAGACGGAAAGGAGGCACTTCGATTGTTTCATGGAGAAACCTCTTCCCCTGTGCTCTTGCTCACCGATGTTCAGATGCCGGGAATGACAGGGATCGAACTTGTGCATTATTTACTGAAGGAGTGTCCCGATCTTCCTATCCTCTTTATGACGGGCTATACGGATCACGCTTTACCCGCGGGGTGTGCGACTTTGCTCAAGCCATTCACTTCTTATCAATTACGAAAAAAGATTATCGAGATGCTGGCGAAGTAATACCTCCACCCGCTCTCCTTCCCTTCATGGATGTCCCACTTTGACGGCGTTGGCAGATTCTCGTTGCCGGTAGTAATGATGTAGCGTTTTGACGACGGTTTCAGAGTCGTATTTGGTCTCCGCCGTGTCCCGGTACTCATAGCGAACGAAATCTCTTGTGGCGGATTTGGTGGTGGTGCATCGCGCTTTTCCCGTTTATTCGTCTTATTCACCGTTAAGCAAAACGGCGGGGTTCCGCTTTCGCCGAGACAATCGGCGCGGACTTCACAAGGGCGTAGGTGGCACCGGGTCCGGCGATCACCGCCGCTGTGTAATTCTGAGAACGCGGGCGCAGATTGGGTGGTTCCGATGCTGAGGAGCAGGGCAAGGGCGTACAGAGAGAAGTACTACGGCAACAGGTGATCGTATTCCGCGTGAGGACCAATCCAGACTAACTCTTATTCGCGCTCCGATGCAAGAATACGATAGCATTTGACCACAACGCGCCCATCTTTTTGAAGTGTAGTGAAGGATGGGACGGATCAGATTTGAGTAGGGCAAAGTTTTTGTCCGCCAATTTCTGAATCTCCTGCGGCAGTTCGTCATATAGTTTCCAGAATCGGGGCGTCGTGAAATGTTGATAAGGCATAATCTACAACGCCTTGCAGTTTCCGGACTCAAACTCCACATTGGCTTCGGCAATGAGTTCATCAAGACGACCTGCTTTTGCATCGGCTTCAATCTGTTTGTCCCAAAGCTCGGACTGATAGTCCTCAAGCCATTCGACAAATTGCCGAAATGCGGCGGAATCGAGTTTGATAACCGCCTGCTCAATGTCCTGTACGCTCATAATATGACACCTCCGGGAGTATTATAGTACAACAAAAAAACGGCAAGCCAGGGGGTTCCGTCTGCAACTTTCCCCGCCCCCACCCTGTCCTACGTTCTGGAGGAAATCACCCACCCATGCTACTGACCCTGACCCTTGAAGCGGAATGCGCTACCGACCTCGGCTACCTGCTCCACAAAAACCCCGCAAACCCTTACCGAGCCGATCACTGGTTTGGAACCGCTCACGCTTTTTATCCCGAAGTTTCCGAAACCCGATGCACAATTGCTCTTCTTCTTGAAATTGATCCGATTGAACTCGTGCGCGGATGCGGGACTTTACCGAGAGGCGTATCGCTGCTATTGCTGGAAGGTGGAAGGGCTGAACGACCTGCGTCTTGCGCCGTTTCATCTCCTCGCAACAGAGGGGCGTTCTTACTTTGATCGAGATCATTTGTGGCACGTCGAAACCCTGGAACGTCTTTCAACTCACTCGGATTTGCTCTTAAAAACAGAGCGAAAACTCGTGTCACTGAACGACGAAACCCTCTGTGCTGAAGCCCGCGACTGGTGGCACGAACTGACCGGGGAAGGCGGCGAAGGCATGGTGGTCAAGCCCCGTGATTTTATCGCAAGGGGCGAGAAGGGACTGCTCCAACCCGCCGTGAAAGTTCGAGGGCGTGAGTACCTGCGGATCATTTATGGAGCGGAATACACGGAACCGCAACACCTCAAGCGTTTGCGCTCACGGGGATTAGGCGGAAAGCGAAGCCTTGCCCTGCGCGAGTTCGCTTTGGGGGTGGAAGCCGTTGAACGTTTCTTGAAGAGAGAACCGTTGCGGCGCGTCCATGAATGTGTTTTCGGGGTGCTGGCTCTGGAAAGCGAACCCGTAGACCCTCGATTGTAAAACAGAATAAGGCTAAGATTCGATCTGCGGGGGCTTTACCCCCGCCCGGAGCAGATTGCTCTCATCTACAGGAGGCACGTCTACCGCACGTAGCAGGTAGGCGGCTTCCATGGGAGTCTTTCCTGTCCAGAGATGTTCGGGGTCAGGATAGAAGTTTTGCATCGGTTGGGGATCACTACTTCGGCTGTTGATCGTCATGACAAGCCAGCCGCCCGGAACCAGGGTGCGCCAGAGCGAACACAGGTAGAGGTGCCCCTTTGTTCCCGGCATGGCTTCCTTCAATTCCTGCTTGCCTAAAAATTCCCACTGCATAATTAAGGTTCCTTTTCACCGTTCTGTCAATGAACGTTTGCTTTTCATTTTTGTAATCAAGTGACGGTCTTGAGTGGATCGCCGTTTCGTTGTGTTTGCGGGTAAACTTCTTTTGTGTCAGGTAAGGCTCACGATGCCGCCCTAACCCCACGAGGAGAAAACGATGCTCCCTCAAAATCAGAGTGCCGAACCAAACCAATCTCTGCATAAAACCGAGAAAAGACGAGCCAAGCGAAAAGCAGCACGATCCGTCAGAGTGTTGCGCCTCCTCCGTATCTTTGTGGGAAGCGTGATCGCGGGGTCATTGGTAGCAACCTATGGCTTCAAGGGGAGCCTCTTGTCATCTGTCCTAACCCTTCTTATGATCGCTTTTGTGCCTGATACGGTTGCGAAGATTACCCAGAGATTTTTCGTTCGAGAGATGAGTCGTCAACTTGCCACTTCCCTGCCCTTATTGGAACGTGATTCAGTCATTGTGCTTCTCGATTACTATGCAGAGGCAAAATATGGAAAACACTCCGAATCCGTTGAGCAACGTTTGATTGAAGTCTTGCCGACGCTCCAGATTTCCGATCGCTTTTTGCTGAAGCGAAGGCATCACGAAACGATTGACGACATTTTACGCTCCTCCAAATTTCCTCTTATCATTGCACTACTGGAGGGATTGGAGAAGGTGGGCGGAAAAGAAGAGTATTCTATGGTGGCGAGTCTGGCAAACGGGCTTCACGCGGGTGCGACAAGTCAAGAGGTTTGTCATGCCGCCGAAAAATGTGTCGCGTTGATTCTCGAACGCCGTGAAGCGGAGAGAAAAGGCGGAATGCTTTTGCGCCCCTCTTTTTCCCCGGAGCCGCCGGAAACTCTGCTCCGTGCCATTGAGTCCTCCCCCGACTCGGAGACCGAAACCTTACTGCGTCCGCACACCCCGGAGCCTCCTTCCCTCACCGTTCCCATTGAGAAAACGGAAGAGGAAGCCGTGAACAAACTCACTCATTAAATCTCTGTTCCTCCCTGTTTCAACACAAAAAGGACTTCCGCTTTCGCCATGAATCTCTCCGACATTATCGAACAAGGTGCGATCAATCACCCGCAACGCCCCGCCCTCATTTATGCCAATTCAGTAACGACCTATACGGAACTCGCGCAAAAAGTGGAGCATTTCGCACAGGAGTTAAGGCGGCTCGGTGTCCTTCCCGGCGACCGGGTTGCCTTGCTGTTGCCTAACTGCCCGCTTTTCGTGGTGGCTTACTACGCGGCAGTCAGTATAGGCGCAATTGTCGTTCCGGCTAATCCAATGCTGAAGCCCGCCGAACTTGCTTACCTCTGGAACGATGCCGGGGTGAGCGTGGTTTTCACGATCTCCGCACTTGAACCGGTGGTTTCGATTGCGAAAGAAAACGTTCTCACGCTTCAGCACGTTTTCGCCTTTCCCGCCGACATTGACCCGCACACCGTTTCTCTCGCCCCTACCCCTCCTGTTTCTTCTCTGTTAGAACAAAACGAGACTACAAGGGAGGCAGAGGACGAAAACGCCTGTGCGGTCATCCTGTACACGAGTGGCACAACCGGATTTCCCAAAGGCGCGATGCTCTCGCACAAAAATCTGTGCCGAAATGTCGAGCAGGTCAGGGCATTTTTGCACTTCACTTCCGAAGATGTTTTTCTCACGGTGCTTCCTCTTTTCCACGTTTTTGCGGCGACCGTTTGCCTCCATGTCTGCCTGAGCGGAGGAAGTGCCTGTGTGCTTGTCCCGCAGTTCTCACCGGGTGCAATGTTCGAGAACATCGAAAAACATAAAATTTCGATCTTCTGCGGCGTCCCCTCGATTTTCGGGGCGATGCTGATGCACAAATCCGAGCGCGAACCCGATCTTTCGAGTTTGCGGTTTTTCGTCAGTGGCGGTGCGCCCCTTCCCGGTTCCACCTTGCAAGCCCTTGAAAGTCGCTTCGGCGTTCCGGTGCTGGAAGGAGACGGGCCTACAGAGTGTAGCCCGGTCACTTCGGTAAATCCACAACACGGCGTCCGAAAAATTCTCTCGGTGGGACCTGCGT
>JACMPS010000172.1 GCA_014377395.1 Chthonomonadaceae bacterium | reverse complement strand
TGGGAAATAGATACGTGTCGCACCGGATGCACCGCCTCCCACAAGAAAGTCTTTGTAGGTCAGGGTGTCAGCAGTCGCAGTATCCGCACCTTCCGTGTAGTGGGAATGAGCCTTTTGCACCTGCATTCCATGTTCTTTCTGGGTGCGGTAGAAAATGCGGAGATTGGCACCTTTCAGATTTTCGCCTAATGCAGTCGCTTTGTCAATCAGAACTTGATTGACACGCAATGTACCGGACTTGGGGTCTATCGTATACGGGACATCAGAACCCCCAATACATCGGTTCGCAAGGGCTTTTAATTCTTCACCCGTCGAAGTGTTATAAATCAGGAAGGAAGGAGTTCCATTTGCAAACAAGCCGTCATAAACGGATTGATCTTCGAGGCGGTCTCCATTTGTCACGATTTGCGGCAGCGACAACTTGAGATCATAAGGTGCTTCTGTAGGCAACTGACGATCATCTCGAATAATGTGATTGTCGTAGGTGATGTAGTCCACTCTTGCGAGAAAGGGACTTGGACCCGTTGAAGTCTGAATAGTTGCATTGCGACCAATCGGGTTGAAAACAAGTACCCCGGCATTTGCATCGGTTCCGTACTGAGGGCTGAACCAGCCATACTCGTACGGATCATCCGACCAGCCATTGACTGGACCCGTCGTTGCGACCGGGCTTGCTTGAATCAGCGTAAACTTGCGGCTGACCTCTTCGGATTCACGGCGATACCCCAGGAAATTTTCTCCGGCATTAAGCGTGGGGCGATAATCAATGGGAACCCAGGCAGAAGGAAGATTGCTGTCCAGTACAGTGATTGGCTTTAGATTGGCAGTGCGTATCCGTACAATGTTCCCGGCTTCATAGTAGTAGGTGACACTGACTTGAAAATCACGATAAGGTCTGCTTCGCCCCTGATCCGAACGTGCGGCAAAGGCAATCCGGTTGTTGTCGTAGTCAATCGCGTACTCGTTGTCGTTTCGGAGAGTCGGGGTAGGGTCAGGGCGATTTAGATCCGCTTGAGAACTTTGAATCGTGCGCTCCAGTGAGGCACCTTTAACGGTGATTCTGTCTTGAGTTCCCACAAACTTATTGTAAACGGGTCCGAACTGAAGCAGGTAGATTGCACCTGCCCCTCCCGATATACGATTGGGGGTCAAGGTTGGAATACGAAAGGTTTCACCAACAATCCCTCTCAGACGGTTGATGTTGGAATATTTATCGGACTCCTGCGCGGCAGCGAGAGGAACGCCTGCAAGCGTAGAGAGTTCGTCGGGCGTGTAATCTTCGTTTTGATCGGGACGCGGTTGAAGACGAGACAAACCAACCGGGGTCGGTTCACCCAGGTTATTGGGAAGAACGCCAACAATGGATTCAAGCGATGTCAGAGAATTCTTCTGATCCTCGATCTGGCGTTTTGAGAGAGCCAAAGCACCAACCTGCTCTCCTGTGCGCTGAATTGTCAGGAATCCACCGGGGAAAAGACGCAGAATAGCCAGCACACCGATGAGCAAAATCACCAGCGTCACCATGATTTCAACGAGCGAGAAACCGTTTTGCCGACGGTTTTGTGATCTCTCTGTTTTGATTGCTTCGGTCATAACCGGACTTTTCCCTCTACTGACCGGGCTTAACATACCCGGTAAAACGATCTTTTGCGGAACCCTTTTCCGCTTCTTCTGTCTGACGAGACGCCTCTGAGAATTGTTCCTATTCGGTCAAAGGGGCGGGGCTTACCCCGCCCCCTCCAACCCTTACGCTACGTCAAGGAATATCTCTACAAATCAATAGTCGAGCGGCAACTTCTTAAAGGCTTCTTTCGCGTCAAGCTTACGCGCAGTCCCAGTAAGCAATAGCGCGATGACTTTCCCGTTCCCTACGACGGCGTGTTGCGTCACGTAGGTAATGATCGTGTGATCCGTCGGCGGATTTTTGTACTTGAGTTGCTCCACAAACGGAACGCCGCCTGAGTCCACATCACAGGTGGAACCCCAGTTGCCTGTCCAGTCGGGCGTATAGTGCAACTCATAACGAATTACACCATTGTCTTTTACGACCTGCCCGTCTTTATCGATCTTGGGACCAATGTCTAGACTATCCATGACATAAAAATACTTGGGCTTACCAACATAGTCAAGACCGTTTGCAGGTAACTCCGCATCGCCGTAAACGCGGCATTTGTCACCAGGCATAGGGATTGGGCTGTCTCTCCAATCTACCCGTTTCCCTGCAAAGGGCGTATTCTCAGGATAATAAGCGACTGTGACCGCTTTTTCGTCTTTCACAGGATTGTTGGAGTTGATAAAAGTAGTTGCATCCTTCATCTGATCCCGGTAAAGGTAGCCTCGGTGAAGCACACTGCTGGTTCCTGCTTTGACCCGGTAGGTTCCCGTGATTGAGCGCATGGGAACAACATTCGCGAAACTGTCTCCGTCTAAGAAAGGACGTCCTTTTGGATTTAACGTAGTATCTTCGATTTCCGCGTAGCCAAACAAGGTTGTTGGGTACTTGCCCTCATCCTCGTAATAGAGTTTCGTTGCCACATAGGTTGAGTAAAGGCTCGACATGGTATTGCTCTGTCGGGCGTTCTCCCGTACCGCACCAAAGACAGGGAAAATGATCGCCGCAAGCACCGCGATTATAGCGATCACCGTCAACAATTCGATTAGGGTAAAGCCGCGTTTCATCTTGCGGGCAGTTTCGCGACCGGAATTTTTCTGTTTCATGTTGGTCAAATATCTCCCTACTTAAAGGCAAGCACACCGTTCTCATAAAAGCGACTACGCGGCACGGCGGCAACACGTCCACTCAGCATCAACACGGGGATATTATCGGTTCCCGCGACGGCGGAATGATAGGTACACCAGGTGACGACAGTAGTGTCTTGCGGCGGATCGGGGTATTTCAGTTGATTGGGATAATCGGTTTTGCCCGTGGCGGCTTCTCCAGACCAATCGAGGCTGTAGTGCAATTCATAAACGTCGTTGCCACCGTTTTTAACGGCTCTGCCGTTCGCACCGAGTTTGGGTCCGATGTCGTAAGAGTCATAACGGTAATAATGAATTGGCTGACCGATGACCGCCTCTACTTTTGCGTCGCAACAGTTGTCTTTGATCAGTCTTGTGAAGACAACTTGTTGCCCGGAAAGAGGACTCTCGGCGTCGGGTTTCGGGTTTAACTGGTCGGGGTAAACGACGGGCGTAATCAGAGACGCATTATTGTTGGGGCTATCGGGACAAATGTAGTTGATCTTGTCCTTGATATAGTTTTGCCCTGTTTTAAGCGGACGATAGGTCAATCGCTCAATGGGGAGGGGATTACCGCTTCCGGGACCTACATAAAAGGAAGGCTTGTTATCCGCCGCAAGTACGTCACTCTGAACAAAACCGAGGAGCGTTGCCGGGTATTTGCTGTTGTCCTCGTGGTAAAGTTTAAGGGCGGTGTACAACTCACGGAGGTTCGTCATGCAGTTTGTCTGCCGTGCCTGCTCCCGTGCGCGTCCAAAGACAGGAAAAATAAGTGCCGCCAGAATCGCTATAATGGCGATCACCGTTAGCAATTCGATTAAGGTAAAGCCCGATTTGTGGTGTGTGGGTCTGCTCATAGCGGTTCCCAATTCTTTCCCGACTTTGTGAGATGCGGGGCGTTGCGTGTATCATTGCACAAAACAGGTGCAATTTCCTGCTGAGATGTGTGATAGAGTTCACAAATTTTGACGAGAGGTCGGGTTCGCTTGTTCCCTCTTCTTAAAAACTTGCTGATAATATATCTCTTTTTACTTTGTCCCGAAAGAATAAACGAGATAAGCGGCGGTCGCCCACTCGCCGACAAAGAGCGTAGTGAAAAATCCGAGAACCATAAAGGGTCCAAAAGGAATGGCGGAAGGCGCGGGAACAAACGTATCCGCTTCCGGGGGAGGTGCCTCTTCCTGCGTTGTGTGGCGATCAAAAAAGGTGAATTTCAGGTACTCCCACAAGTCTCCGTAGAAGATGACCCACCCCACCCAGTAAATTTCCTTCAGGAAACTAGAAGGCTCCTCTTCATACTCTGCCGTCTCCTCTTGCCCGATGCTTTCTGAACCCAGCACGGCTTCGGTTTGAGCGAGAGCGGCGCGGCGGCGCACCAAAATCATCAGGGGGCCTACAATCGCACCCGTCAGGCAACACGCCAGCACCCATACCGCGAAATGACGCAGAGGATACGCACCGAGCGGAACCGAAATCGCCAGCATCGCTCCCATTCCTCGTGCCAGTATAGGGTCGCCTAACCCCATTGCCTCGACACGCTTCCAAACCCATCCTAGAACTCGTACCGCTCCGAAAATCGCTGCCCCTACAATCCCCCCGAAAATCGAGCGCGGCATCCACCCGAACATCAACTCGTATCCCGGCTCATGCGTTCCGATTCCGTAAGCATCACGCACATAAGGAATCAGGGTCGCCAACAACGTCAACGAAAGCGGAATCGTAAAAGTCGCAAGGTCAATGAAGTAAATCGCTATCAGGACGGAGGCAAACAGTAAAAGCGTAAGGCAGTCAATCCCGTTTGCGTTTGTGTACCACGTCAAGACTACAAACAAAATCCCGGTGAGTAACTCAACAGAGAAATAACGTGACGAGATCGGATTTTTGCAGTAGCGACATTTTCGCCCCAGCGCGAGGTAACTGAAAAGCGGAACCAAGTCCAGAACGCCGAGTGAATGACCGCAATTCGGACAATACGAAGAGGAAGGATTGAGCAGTGATTGCTCTTTCGGCAGACGATAAATTACGACATTGAGGAAACTGCCGATGCAAACGCCGAAGACAAATGCCGTGATCAGCCAGAACGAGAGGGGCATAGTATTGAGTGCTAAGTGTTAAATGTCAAGCGTTGAGCGAGGGAACTTTCCCTCGCTCAACGCCCTTCACCGATACTTATTTCGCTTTATTTTTCAGTTTTCTTTTCGTCGTCGTCGCCACCGGAGAGGTTCTGAATAACCGCAATCAGAGGCATAAACATCGCGATGACGATAAAGCCAACGCAGACGCCGAGGAAAACGATCATGACCGGTTCGATTGCCGAGGTCAGCGATGCAAGTTGAGACTCGACTTCCGCCTCATAGAACTCCGCAATCTTGGAGAGCATCTGATCAAGTGCGCCCGACTCCTCGCCAATCGAGATCATGTGAACGACCATCGGCGGGAACTGCTTGCTTTTCTCAAGCGGTTCGTTGATACGGTCTCCCTCTCGAATACGGGCGCGGGCATTCATCACGGCTTCGGCGATAATCTCGTTGCCGAGCGTTCCCGCAACGGTTTCCATTGCTTGCAGGATCGGTACGCCCGAAACCAGCAACGTCGAAAGGGTGCGCGAAAAACGTGCCAGTGCGATTTTGTGACCGAGACTCCCGAAAACAGGGACCTTGAGTTTTAGTCGGTCAATGACACGCCGTCCTACTTTCGTCGTACCGAACAGCCGTATCCCCCACCACATTACGATAATCATAACAATCGCAATGTACCACTTGTCCTTCAAGAAGTCGGAAAAGTCAACGAGGAATTGAGTCATCCAAGGAAGTTCTTTTACGCCCAAATCCTTGAAGAGTTCGATGAATTTAGGAACGATAAAGGTACACAAACCAAGAACGATCAAAACTGCGACAATAACAACAATCGTCGGGTAGGTGAGTGCCGCCTTGACTTTGCGACGCAGTTCCATGTCTTTTTCGAGAAAGTGCGAAAGGCGTTGCAGGGCTTCTTCCAGCACACCACCGACCTCACCCGCACGAATCAAACCGATGAACAGGTTGCTAAAAACCTTCGGATATTTTTGCATCGAGCGAGAGAGTGTTTGTCCACTTTCGACTTCCACCTGGATCTCGCGCAGAATACGTTTTAACTTCGGGTTTTGAGTTTGCTCGCCCAGCACGTCGAGTGCGCGGACGAGCGAAACGCCTGCGTCAATCATGGTGGAGAACTGACGACAAAAAATGGAAAGGTCTTTGAGTTTGACTTTTCCGAAGCCTCCACCCGGACGCACTCTTTTTTTCTGACTGGCGGACTTTTTCACGTCGTTGACGGTAAAACCCTGCTCCGAAAGGCGGCGCTTGAGGATGTCCTCGTTCTCCGCTTCGGAAGTTCCGGTTCGTACCGCCCCCGTCGAATCACGCACGGTATATTGGTAGGTTGGCATATAGTTAGGTCTCAGAGGAAAAGGTGTAGGGATCAGGAGTTGGGAAGTAGGGATTAGTTTTCCCCTGCCCCCTACTCTCTATCCCCTAAACCCTTAGCCCCTATCTCTGATAGCCCGGTTGTCCCGGTTGTGGCGAAGTGGAGGTACGGATCATTTTTTCCAGTTCCGCAGGATTCATAGCGCGGGTCATCGCCTCATCCATCGAAATGGAACCGCGTATGTAAAGGTCTCGTAAGCACTGATCCATCGTCTGCATTCCCATGTTTGCCGAAGTCTGGATCATCGAAGTAATCTGATGCGCTTTCGCCTCACGAATGAGGTTGCGGATTGCAGGGGAGGCACGCATAATCTCAAGGGCGCAAACACGACCCGGTTGATTAGCGCGTGGGATTAACTGCTGGCACAAAATGGCTTGCAGGTTGTTGGACAACTGCAAACGCACCTGCTCCTGTTGCCCGCCGGGAAACGAGTCAACGATACGCTCAACGGAGGTAGCCGCCGAGTTTGTGTGAAGCGTTGCAAACACAAGATGCCCTGTTTCTGCGGCGGAAACCGCCATTTGCATTGTTTCGAGGTCTCGCATTTCACCGACAAGGATTACGTCCGGGTCTTCGCGAAGCGCAGCACGAAGCGCGTTTTTAAACTCAAGCGTGTCCTGCCCGACTTCGCGCTGATTGATCACGCTGAACTTGTGGTTGTGCAGATACTCGATTGGGTCTTCAATCGTGATGATGTGCTTGCTCGTGTGCGTGTTGATCTGGTTGATCATGGCGGCAAGCGTAGTGGATTTCCCGGAACCCGTCGGACCCGTCACAAGGACAAGACCACGAGGCAGGTTTGTTAACTCTTCGAGAATCGGAGGAAGCCCAAGGTCTTTAAGGGTGGGAATCTTCTGCGGAATCTGTCGGAAGGCAAGGGCGCAAGAGCCTTTGTCGCGATAGACATTCACGCGGAAACGGGCAATCTTCGCCAGTTGGTATGAAAAGTCGAGTTCAAGATGAGTCTCAAACCGTTGGATCTGCTCATCGGTGAGAATGTCGTAAATCAGGCGTTGCGAGTCGGTTGCGGAAACCTTCTCAAAAGCAAGCGGTTGCAGTCCTCCATCAAGGCGAATGATCGGCGGAATCCCCACCGCAATATGCAGGTCAGAGGCTCCCTTTTCTTGCATCGCCCGCAAAATGTCGTCAATGTGTGAGTCGTCCATTGACATCGGACGTGCAGAGGCAATCGTTTGCGCCTGAATGGGTTGCACAGGTTGCATGGGTTGTTGCTGGGGTGCCATCGCGCCTCCGGGCATAGGAGGCAAGCCGCCCATGGGTTGTGCGGCTCCGGGTGCGGGTTGCTGAGGCACCCCGCCGGGGAACTGCGGATTATTGGGAAAAGAATTGTTGGACATAATTTTGATTGTTTCTCCTCGACAAACTAAATTCAGGCGGCTTCACGAGTGCCTTCAACAAGGGCGGGACCTGGCTCCGCAGTGGACAGATATTGATACTCGGCGTGTCTGCAAGAAGAGAACCTTGCGGCAGTATGCGTGAGAACCATTCCAAAATCTTTCGTGTCCTGACGAATGATCATAGGGATTAAATAATCCAACTGATCGGCAATATAGGCAATCTCTTCGTCATGATTGCCTTCATAAGCCAGATTGCGGATCGCAATACTCAGGTCTTGAATAGCATCTAATTCTCTATCGAAAGCGTTCAAGTTCATCTTCCCCTTCAACAATGACTTCTGCAACTGGAGTTCCAAAAAGTTTTCGGTTCACCTTTATCGGTGGAACAGATTCTCCATTGCTAAAGTATCCTACTTCGACTGCACGCACGATTTTTCGCCAGCGCGAATAACCGCTCCCCGATGTTTCGATAACCTCTTTTGGCGAAAAAAGCGCATCAATAGGTGGTGTGACTACCTCGCCGGGAATATCATTCTCATCAAGCACGAGGGCTTTGATTTCTCTACGTCCTAAAACCAAGTGTGCTTTGGCTCTACGAACCCCGTCAACAATTCGATAGCGTTCCAATCCTTCACCGGAAGTCAAGCCTCGTTACCGAGACGGGTTAACTCGACGGACGTTCCCTGCTCAGTCTTCTTGAATTCGGCAGTGAAGCGATAAGGCTGTTCTTTGTAAAGAAAATCTATTGTTTCCGTATGATCGGTGAATGGCTGAAGCAAACTCTTCAGGTGAAGAATGACCTCGTGTCCTGTCGAATTAAGCCACCCACACTCGTGCCACTTGTCTTCGATCTTGTAACTTACAAGATACCTTGAAGGTTCACCCTCAATGGTGATTCCTGTTGCCTTGAGTTCGATTGATTTCCTCAGAATATATCTCGCGATTGAGACTGCCTGTTCCGAGGGTTCCCGTAAAGCCGATTTTCTGAAAAGTTGCATCGTGTCACCTCAGACAATCCGCAGAGTACGCCATAGTTCATCGGGTGTCGTTTGCCCTGCCA
>JACMPS010000171.1 GCA_014377395.1 Chthonomonadaceae bacterium | reverse complement strand
TCCATTCTGCCCTCCGTTTTGACCGCTCCCTTGCCCGTTTTGTCCGCCCTGTCCTCCGTTATTTCCCTGTCCTGCCTGACCGGGTTGAGGTGCCTGTCGGGTTCCGCTACGAGACGAAGAGGAAATGGAAGAGAGACTGCCCCCCGCAGAATTGGCACTCGCGGATTGAAGATCCCTTTGCGAAATGGCGGAACCGGAGGCGTTTCCATATAAAATTGTGGGCGTTATCCCTTTGACGAGAAGCAACTCTTCCACTGTCTCATAAGGCGCATTTTTGCAATTGTAAGCCGGATTAAGGGCACTGTAGTATTCATTTTTTGCACCGTTTTCGGAGGGCTGATCGCCGGGGGTACGCCAGTCGAGAATAGCCGCTACGAGTTCCGGGCTATCCTTTAACACGGGAAAGCGTTGAAGCGTGGCTAAATCCGCCCCGTTCAGACTCAACGAAGCGGCACTGTCCACAACCTCAATTTTCACCCATGCTTCTCCTATTTGACGCCAGCCGTTTGCGTCCGTATCACCTGTCTTCTGCGCGATGCCGTAAGTAGCCCCATTGCTGGAAGAGTTTGCTAGGGAGGAAGCGGCATACATTGCTGCCCCTCGCGCCGCATAATAGCGTTGGGTTTGCGAAACAAAATTTGTGCCGGACTTGATTTCGCGTTGTGCCGAAACCGCAAAGGCAATGCTCAGAATCGTTAAGATCAGCATCACGAGCAAGACGGGAACCAGTGCCTGACCAGGACGAGCGTGACAGGCTCGGCGTCGGACAACAACTGAATTTTTCATGCTGAGTTTCATGGTGCCTATCCTCCTCCCGCTCCTGCGCCACCTGTCCCGCCGCCGCCTGTTCCCCTTCCCCTTGTCGGTGGGGCGGTCGCCCCTATCCCGGACGCGACAGGCTTTGGAACGGGTGCCAACGATTGTGGAGAGGTGACTGAAACCGTCGTTTTGTAGGTTGCGGTTCCTGTAGACTCCGATTTGACGACGCACTCGATTTCAACGGAAGAGGGCAGGGCGGTATCGCCTCCCGTGTCCTGTGTTGAAGTGTCGCTTGAGGATGCGTCTGTCGGGGGTGCCTGTGCGGGATCGGTTTGCCCATCAGCAGGAGTTCCCGAAGCCCCGCCGGAACCCAAAGAGGCCGCAGGGTCAGGAGGCTTCTGCCCCTTGAAATTCCAGACGTTTCTCCAGCCTCCGGTTGCGGTGTCCCAGAAGCGCAGGGTGATCGAAACGATGTTTTTCCCGATCATCGCTTTTGGATCGCCGCCGGTTGAGGAGGTGGCTAAAAATTGATCCGTGTTGGGAACGGGACTGACGCTCCGAGAGAGTTCCCCGGTTGCCGAGTTGTAGTCGTAGCGTACCAGCACCAAATCAGACTGCGGCGAAGTGGTTTGTGATCCCGATCTTCCCGACGAAGAGGAATCTGATGCGTTGCCGCTCTCGGAGGTTTGCTCCAAACCCGGTGCCACAATTCCGCCTGTGCGCGTAGTCAGTGAAAGAAAGGTGCCGCTTCCCCCCGCTTGAAACAAAGACGCGGCATTTGTTTTCATCCCCGAAGCGGACTGTAAATCACGAGTGAGAAGACCAAAAACGGCGCGGACAACGGCGGTTTCCTCTTGTCTTCGCTCCGTAATCAGTTGAGCGCGGAAAGCCGCTTGCGTACACGTTGCAATCGCCGCCATAAGAATCGTGAAAATCGTGAGTGAGATAATCACTTCGATCAATGTGAAGCCTCGGCGTTTACGGACCTGTCGAACCTCCATTCGAGCCACCTCCGTTCGGGGGTTGTGTGCTACTCGTGCCGGTATTCGTTTTTAAGTTGGGATCGGTACTTGAATCGCTTTGCGTATTGGCATCATTCCGTAAATAGGTGACGAAAACACGCTCTATCGGCTTTTCGGTGTCGCCCCATTGAATCGTCATCGTCACTTGAAAAAGGTTAGGCAGGTCGGAACTCTCGATGTGCTGAACAAAACGAAATCCCTGTCCTTCATCGCTAAATTCGCCCTGAGTGTCGCCGCCGCCCCCCAGTGTTTCGGGGTGCATTTCCAGTTCGGAGAAGCGGGTTTGTGCCAGAAGTGCCGCCTGATGAAATTTGCTTGCGGTATTACTCGCTCCGGTTGCAACGGAAAACGCACCCATTGCCCCGATCACGCCAACCGAAAGAAGAAAGGTGGCGACAATCATTTCTATCAGGGTAAACCCCTGTTTCGCTCTTTTTTTATTGCGGGGAGAGGGCATGATTTTACAAATCCTCGACGAGCGTTTGCCCGGTGGAGGGCATGACCGTGATTTTGGCGCGATATCCGAAAATACTCGCAACGATCACTTCAACTCCGTCATTGGATCCATCGCTGTGGAAGGTCACTGCCTTTGAAGTCTCTTGCGTCTGGGCGGATTGCGTCAACGGGCGCAAAGTTGCCTCAAAGCCTTCACGCAGGACATACCCGCGCCGCTCACCGAGCGAAACTTCTCTGCCCTCATCCGCATAGACGACGGGCAAATCCGTTGGAGGAAGAGGGGGCGTTACCTGCAAATCAAAGAGTTGTCTTCCGGCATCGAATGTAATCCTCGTGGTCGTATCTTTGGAAATGGCTCGATCATGTGCCTCCGCCAACAAATCCCGGATGTCACGCACGACGCCGTTGAACTTTGAGTGATTGTAGTACCCCGTGAACGAAGGCACGAGAATCCCTGCGGTCACCGCGATAATGACGATAATCGTGATCAGTTCAATCAGTGTAAAGGCGCGTTTCATCATAATGAAAATTAGGTGCCAGGTGATAGGGATTAGATGTTAGGGAATACAAAGGCACAAAGAAAGACCAGAAAGCCTTTGACAAACGCCCTGCGAGTCCCGATCAGTTCATGCTAATCCCTACTTCTGGAGGTCCCAGCTCTGTACATCATCTGATTCCTTACCCGTCCCATCAATTTTGCCATTGGGTCCGGGAGAAATAATCTCGTAATCACGTCCATTCTCACCGGGGGCTTTGTAGACATAGTCATTTTGCCAGGGGTCTTTGGGAACCACGGTTACATCCTTGAGATAGTTTTCTTGCTTTTTCGCGGTTGAGGGAGGGCTGATCAAAGCCTGCAAGCCCTGTTCTGAGGTAGGGACTTTGCCATTATCCGCCGAATAAAGATCAATGGCGAGTCTGAAGGAGCTGATCGCCGTCACTGCCGACGATCTTTTCGCGTCCTCGGTTCGGCTTAAAAAGCGAGGAACGATGACTGCCGCCAGAATGCCGACAATAACGATTACGACCACGAGTTCGATCAGGGTGAAACCCGCGTTATGGGGCTTTCTTCGTGAAATCAAGTTAATTCTCCTTAAAATTTCTATTTAACCAGCGTATTGATCTGAAAGATCGGCAACAAGATTGACATAACCACAAACCCAACAAAGCCTCCCATAAACAGAACTACAAGCGGTTCGATTAGACTGGTCAGTTTTCGCATGGCGTTGTCCACCTCGAAGTCGAGGGTGTCGGCGGTACGCAAAAGCATGGCGGGAAGCCGTCCCGTTTCCTCACCAACAGCGGTCATGTGCCTGACAACGGGCAGGAAAGTACCGCCTCTTTCCATCGCTTCATGCAAAGTTTCGCCCTGACGAACGCCCCCCCGTGCTTCGATCACCGCACGAGCGGCAACGACATTGCCGAGTGCCGAAGCGGAAATGTCCATCGCCTCCAGAATAGGGACGCCGCCGCCGAGCAACGTGCCGAGGGTGCGTACCAATCTTGCGGAGACGATCTTCTGGACGAGTTTCCCGAAGAGGGGAGCCTTTAAGCGGAAACCATCGTAACTCATTTTCCCTTTTTCGGTCGCTGTCCATTTACGAAACCCGTAAACACTTCCCGCGATTGTCAGCAACATCAACCACCAGAACTTTGCAACAACTCCGCTGACGCCGATCAAGATTTGAGTGGGCAGGGGCAAACTCGCGCCGAGACCTTTGAAGACCCCCGTCAGACTCGGAATGGCGAAAACAAGCAGAAAAAGAATCGCCAGCAGTGCCACACCGAGCAAAACGGCGGGGTAGGTGAGTGCCGCCACAATGAGACTGCGGCGCGTCTGCTCTTTTTCGAGAAAGTCAGCAAGACGGGTCATCACTTCAGAGAGTTGCCCGGAAACCTCCCCGGCACGAACCATGTTGGAGTAGAGCGGCGGAAATTCTTTCGGGTATTTGACAAGGGCGGAAGAGAGCGGCTGACCCGCCCGAATGTCTCCCTGCATCGTCGTCAACATTGTCCTCAAGCCTTCGCTTTCCGCCTGATCGAGCAGAACGGAAAAGGCTCTGTCCATCGGCAAGCCCGCATCGAGAAGGTCGGACATTTCCCTCGTAAACAGCAGAATCTGAATACGGGAGATTTTTTTGCCGCCGAACTTGACGCCTCCCGATTTTTCACCGACTGGCTTACTCTGCCCATTACTGCTGGAAGAGGACAGTTTGCTCCCGCTGGCAATTTGCGTCGGAAAGACACCGAGAGCGCGTACTTTGAGGGCGGCGTCGGTCTTGTCGTTCGCCGTAATGGTTCCGCTGGAGCGGCTTCCGGCTTTATCGAGGGCTTCGTAAGTAAAGTCTGGCATAAGGATAAGTGTTCAATGAAAAGTGATAAGTATCGAGTGATTAAGTGTTGAGAAGAAGATTGTAAATGTTCCTCTCAACACTTAATCACTCGATACTTTTCTATTACATCTCGAAGTCTTCGCGCTGACAAACGCGCAACACCTCTTCAATCGTAGTTTCTCCGGCAAGAATACGTTGGCGGCCATCAAGGAGCATAGTCATCATGCCCTGATTTTTGACGGCATGTTGTTTGATGTGTGACGAGGGGCTACGGTCAATGATCATGCGGCGCACACTTTCATCCACCGTCAAAAATTCGTAGATTCCGCCACGTCCCTTAAAGCCCGTACCGCGACATTCCGGGCAACCCTTGCCTCGCATGAGGGGAGATCGCTTTACATCGTCGGGGGTAAGTCCCACCTCGCGTAGCACTTCGGGCTTTTCCTCGTAGGGTTCGCGGCAACGGCGACAGTTATTTCTTACAAGGCGTTGCGCGACGGTTCCAATCAAAGAGGACGCCACAAGGTAAGGTTCCGCCCCCATATCGAGCAATCGGGAAACGGCACCTGCCGCATCATTTGTATGCAATGTGGAAAAGACAAGATGTCCGGTGAGTGCCGCGTGAATAGAGATTTCAACAGTCTCGTGATCGCGAATCTCTCCAACCATAATGATGTCAGGGTCTTGACGAACGATGCTTCTGAGGGCGGAAGCGAAGTTCAAGCCGATCTGTGCATTTGCCTGAATCTGATTGACGCCGTTCAACTGATACTCTACAGGATCTTCAACGGTAATAATTTTCTTTTCAGCGGAATAGATTTCGTTGAGCGCGGCGTATAGTGTCGTCGTTTTACCCGATCCGGTAGGCCCCGTAACGAGAATAATTCCAAGCGGCTCTGAAATCAGACGCTTAAAGCGAACAAAGACTTCGCTGTCCATACCGAGTTCCGGCAAGCCGAGCATGGCGGTGGACTTGTCCAGAATGCGCATCACGATGCTTTCGCCGTAAACGGTAGGGATACTGGAAACGCGAAGATCAATCTGGCGTCCTGCGGAGCGGATTTTCATGCGTCCGTCCTGTGGCAGTCGCCGCTCGGCAATGTTGAGGTCGGAAAGAATTTTGATACGGGAGACAATGGCGGCATGAAATCGTTTCGGCGGATTGTTCACTTCGTGAAGAACGCCGTCCACACGGTAACGCACCCGCATTTCCTTCTCGAAAGGCTCGATGTGAATGTCGGAGGCACGATCTTGAATCGCCTGATTGATAATCAGGTTG
Source organism: Chthonomonadaceae bacterium (assembly GCA_014377395.1). Taxonomy (GTDB): domain Bacteria; phylum Armatimonadota; class Chthonomonadetes; order Chthonomonadales; family Chthonomonadaceae; genus JACMPS01. The sequence continues at coordinate 65 of JACMPS010000171.1, read as the reverse complement.
ACCATCTGAATGACGAGTTCTTCCTTCGCCATTTTTTGCAGGTCGGCAACATCAAGGCTACTTTC
>JACMPS010000170.1 GCA_014377395.1 Chthonomonadaceae bacterium | reverse complement strand
CAATCGCGGGTTTCGTGTTCGGCATACAGCAAACACGAGTGAAGCCACCCGCCGCCGCCGCACGAGTTCCGCTTTCGATGTCCTCTTTGTATTCCTGCCCGGGTTCGCGCAGGTGGACGTGAATGTCAATCAGTCCCGGCGTGACGAGTTTTCCGGTGACATCAATAATTTCGGCGTCTGAGTTTCCGTTGGAAGTGGAGTTAGAAGAGGAGGCGGAATCGGGCGAAACGATGCCTGCGACTTTCCCGTCTTCAAGCACCAGGTCGGCGATCCTGTCCAGGTTTTGAGACGGATCAAGCACACGCCCGCCCGCTAAAATTATTTTCGTCACGCGCACTCTCCCTTAAATCAGACCCCATGCCCTCAAGATATTCATCACACCAGGGCGTGTCCAAAACCATTCAATTTTAATCCACAAGCCTTCTATTTTGCGGGAGGTATAGCGTCCCTTTTTCTCGGAAGTGTCTACCCTATTGCAGGTAGTCCTTGTGCTGTCCCTCGTAGCGTTTCAAGAACTCATCAAAGGTAATTCGCGCAGTAGTGAGGTGCCTGCCAGCTTGGTCAACAACCTTGCCCGTCAGTTCTTTACCAACCATTGCCATCGTTCCGTCCTCCTACTCCAGTCCCTCTTTGCCACCCATCAGTGTGTAGAGTACCGCCATGCGAACCGCCACGCCGTTTGTTACTTGCTCTTCAATTGCGGAATGGATGCCGTATTTACCGTCTGCCGCGTCCGCCGAAATCTCGATGCCCCGATTCATTGGCCCCGGGTGCATCACAAGGACATCGGGCTTTGCAAATTTAAGAGTTGCGGGGGTCACGCCGAACAGTTTGGAGTACTCGCGCAAGCTCGGGAGTAAACCGCGCTCCTGTCGCTCGGTTTGCAGGCGGAGAACGTTCACCACGTCTGCACCTTCCAGTCCTTCTTTCAGCGTATCGCAAATCGTAACGGGCAGTTTGTCCGCATCTATGGGGAGGAGGGTGCGAGGTGCCACAAGGCGCACAGTTGCCCCTAATTTTGTCAAGCCCCAGATGTTGGAACGAGCGACGCGACTATGCGTGATGTCCCCGACAATCGCCACCGTCTTTCCGGCGATTTCACCTTTGTATTGCAGGATCGTGAAGAGATCGAGTAAGCCCTGCGTGGGGTGTTCGTGTCGCCCGTCTCCCGCGTTGACAATGGGGATGTGTAATTTGTCTGCCGCGAACTCCGCCGCACCGCTTACCGGATGACGCATCACGATACAATCCGCTTTGAGTGATTGAAGCGTCAGCAACGTATCTTTGAGGCTTTCACCTTTCGCCACCGAACTCTGCGCCACCGCAATGTTGATCGCCTCGGCACTCATGATTTTCGCCGCCATTTCAAAGGAAGAGCGGGTACGCGTCGAGTTCTCATAAAAAAGGGTAATCATCGCTCTGCCGCGCAAAGTCGGAACTTTCTTCACGGGACGCGAAAGAATTTCTTTTAACGCCCTTGCTGAATCGAGCAGATAAAGAATGTCTTCACGGGAGGTTTCGCGCAAGTTGAGCAGATGCTTCATTTATTCCTTCGCTTCCGGCTTGACGATGAAAACAGAGTCCTCGCCGTCCACTTCCTTGAGATGGGCACGGACGTGTTCAATGCGCGAAGTCGGCAGATTTTTGCCTACGAAATCAGGGCGGATCGGCAATTCCCGATGACCACGATCCACCAGCACCGCAAGTTGGATACAGGCGGGGCGTCCAATGTCGAGAAGGGCGGCAATAGCGGCGCGAACGGTACGCCCGGTGAACAGCACCTCGTCCACAAGAACCACGATTTTGTCGGTGAGATCAACCGGAATGAGGGTAGGAACTAGAGCGCGGGAAGGATTGGTGGCGTAGTCGTCGCGGTAAAGTCCGATGTCGAGTTTTCCAACGGGAACTTCGGCTCCCTCGATCTGCTTCAGTAGCACCGCAAGACGTTCCGCCATCGGTGCGCCGCGTGTGAGGATGCCGACCAGCACGACGTTTGCCGCCCCATGATTCTTCTCAACGATCTCGTGGGCAATGCGGGTGAGAGCGCGGCGGATATCGTCGGCGTCCATAACGGAAATGTTTTCGCGATGAGAAGTCATAAGTAAATCCAATAAAAAGTGTTTAAGTGTTAAATTAAACCGAAATCTGTGTTTTGTCCGCGATTGAATGAACTCGGAACAGCGAAGCCGTCAGAAGCGAATCTATTCCGCCGAATTGTGCAGATCGAAAATGTTCCATCTTGAATTCCGCCGCCCCCTTCAACTCAACACTTAATCCTCAACACTTAAAAGAACACTTAAACTAAAAAATCACCTTACGCCGGGACTCTCGAAAAGGGGTCGAGGGGGCGAAGGTGATGCGTCAGAGCGCAACCGCCGAAACTTTAAGAAGCTTCTGCCGTTGCAAAATGAGAACGTCAAATCTTGCCGCCCTTGACTGCCTCACAGGACAGCGTTTAAAGAGCGAGTCAATGTATAAGTTGTTGGATCCAGTCTAGCACATTCGCCGAGAGGAGTCAAGCCTTTGCCGATAAAGACTGCCTCTATCCCGGATTTGTAATCCCGGGATTACATTTCCGACCGGTGCTTTCAGAGAGGGAGGGCATGAAAATCTGATTTCTCATGCCCTCCCCTTCGTATTAGATCACGGTCAAGGTTTTCTTCTTGCCTGCTTCGCCATTATCATATATTTTTGCGGTAATTTCTGTTGTCTTTGCCCTGGCACTGATGATCCTGCGGATTTCAAACTCTGTTGCTCCCTCGAATGTCTCGGAGATGAGTTCCTCCTCGAAAGGATGCGGTTTGGAGTGAATGAAAACTACGGTAGCCGGTTCAATCGAACTCTAAAAACCTCTTGCGTAATCAGGGTAAACTTTCGTTATGATCACTCTTTCCAAACTCCGCCGCAAGCCCCGCCACTTTCGTGCCTTCACGGGCTTGACGCGGTTTGAGTTCGATGCCCTGCTTGAGGTCTTAAGTAACCCGAAGTCTTGAACTGCTGAATCTGTTCTGCACTGAATTTCATCGCATACTCCTTTTTAATCCCTTTGTAATTAAGAGGATTAGGCTTTTTGCAAGGAGAATCCTTCCTGATTTGATGACGTTACTTCCGAAACCGGAAACAGAAAACCCATGACCCTGACCGAAAACATTACCCAAAAAATGAAAGCGAAAGCACACGAACTCGGCTTTGATCTTGTGGGTGTAACCTTGCCTCAACCTTCACTTTTTTCCTCCGCGTATCGGGAGTGGATCGCAGAGGGGCGGCACGGCGAAATGGGCTACCTGGAACGCAATCTTGACCGGAGATTGGACACCTCGCAACTGCTCGATGAGGCGCGTTCGATCATTTCGGTGGGGATGAATTATTATTCCGACGCGGAAGAGGGGCCCGGAACGCCTGATCCCTCCGCAAATTCAGTCGGGGAAGAGCGAGCGATTTTCGCTCGCTATGCGCGTGGTGATGACTACCACGACGTGATGACTGACCGCCTGAAACAACTCCTAACCTACTTGAAAACAGAAGCGGGTGGGGACGTGGAAGGGCGGGTTTACGTGGACGCAGGTCCCGTGCTGGAACGTGAGGTCGCACAAAAAGCGGGACTTGGTTGGTTTGGAAAAAACACGCTTCTTATCAACTCAAAGCGAGGTTCTTACTTTTTTCTCGGTGAACTGATCACGAATCTCGAACTGACGCCCGACACACCCGCCGTTGGAGGGTGTGGAACCTGCCGTAGATGTTTGGATGCCTGTCCGACGGGGGCGATTATCGCACCCTTTCAGGTGGATGCCCGCCGCTGCCTTTCCTACCTGACGATAGAACTCAAGGGGGACATTCCCGTCGAGTTCTCTCCGGCAATCGCCGATGCGGGAAATCGGATTTTCGGGTGCGACATCTGCCAGGAGGTGTGTCCCTTCAATCTGCGCCGTGCCGAGCCGACAAGCGAACCCGCCTTCCAATCCCGCGAAATCACAAAGAGCGCAACCCTCTCCGAATTGAGTTTGATAAGTGAGGAAGAGTTTCGAGAAAAGTTTCGGCGTAGCCCCGTCAAGCGCACCAAGCATCGAGGACTGATGCGAAACGTGGAGGCGGCACTAGAGAAAAACACCTCTCCGAAAGAATAAAATTTCGGTCTTTCCTACTCCAGTGCAACTTTCTCTCCGCTTTCAGGGTCATAGTTAGGGAAGGTAATTTGTCCTGCGGCTATGGTGATTCTTCCTTCTTTTCGGCGAAAGCCGAGTCTGAAAAACTAGAGTCGCCGCTCTCCGCGCAGGACAACCCTCCCTTATATCATTCTCCCCTTCAATTATCTCGATCCGATCAATTTTCAGTTCGGTTTGTTTCATTTTCAAGCACTCTTACTTCCGCAGGATTGCTAACCCATTTTCTCCCGATGAAAAATTATGAATAACGCACTTT
>JACMPS010000169.1 GCA_014377395.1 Chthonomonadaceae bacterium | reverse complement strand
TCTGTCCGTCTTTGATCTTGGCGAAGGGAGCGGGACCCCCTGCTTCAGAGACAGCCTGAGTCAGCGTCGTACGTTTGTCGTAAATGAATTTACCCGTCTTCACAAAGCCACCGTTGACGTTGATGTAGGCGTTATTCTCAAGTCGCTCGACATAAATCACGTCATCGGGACGCAGTTCGATGTTGTTGACGGGATCGCCCTGCTCGGCTTTGTCAAGGTCAATCACAAGAGGTCGCTCAATCGAAGGACGCCGAATCGTGATCGCCTTTCGGTTTGCCACCGAGGTGGTTCCACCCACGAGGTTGACGACTTCGCGCACTGTCATGGCAGGAGACGTGCGGATCGGGATATTGAGTTGGGGCTTGGAAACTTCGCCGCCAACGGAAATCACGCCGTTTCCCTGAGAGACTTTCGAGGGAACAATCACGCGGTCTTTGTCTTTCAGGATCGGGTTCTGGCTTTCGTCCGGCACGGTGCTGGCACTGGAAGGACGAATGTATTCTTCAATGTTCGCGGTGATCGTGCGAACTTTGTCCTCACCATTCACTTTTTCTTTGCGAACGATGCGGACTTTGCTGAGGTCTGCCGTTTCAAGATACCCGGCACGAGAGAGAACGTCGAAAAGGGTCGCGTCTTGCGTAACGATTGTGGGTCCGGGATTTTTGACGGCTCCCCCGATGAAAACGGTCGGGCGGGGAATCGAAGCGATCTTGACCGTGATTTGCGGGTTCTTGATGTACATTTTCAAGATTTTGGCGATCTCGCCTTCCGCCATTTTCGGGGTCATATTCTGCACGGAGATCGTTGAAAGAACCCCGGCGTACTTGATCGTGATGTTCCCGCCGTCATCTACCGTATAGGTTCCGCTGGGGTCGGGTTCGCCGACAACGGAAACCGAAATCTGAAACTGAGGTTTGATCGGCTGATTGGGATCAATCGTGTCCTCAACGGGCATCGGATTTGGCTCGGTGCGCGTGTCGGTGCGGGTGGGCGGGTTGTCCTGCGCGAGAGCCGTGCGGGTTCCGGTGGCTCCAAACATCAGGGCTAGCGAAAGACCCGAAAGTAAAAGGGCGTTGCCTGTAAATTTCATCCTGAGAAATACTCCTTGATCGAAGACAGAGGGCGTTCTAAATGCCCGGAAACAAAATGTCCTGAAACGGTAATGTCTAACTGACGATTAAAGTGAGGCTCTAAAAATTCCTCTGCAAAAAGGTTTTTTCTTCCGCTTGACTCCCCATGCCGTCTTGCGTCTATAATCGTGCGTCTTTATTTCGGATCGAAGCCCGAAATTCCTGCTTTTATTGTACACGCCCCCGCCCTAAATTTAGAGGGGATTCATTCTCAAAGAAGGAGAAAAACCAAAATGATTTCTTCCGCCGCGCTTTTACCGCTCTGGGCAACCTGCGTGGATCGCCTGAAAGACCGTGTCAACAACCGAACTTTCTGGGAAGCACTCGAACACACTGTCCCGGTAGCCGTCGAAGACAACGTTCTGATTATCGGCTTAAATGCCGAAGACTTTAACTACGCCTCTTATATTCTTCAACAAACCACGCTTTATATCGTGAAAGAGGAGGTGGCGAAGGCTTTCAATCAGCCTTACGACGTGCGTTTGATCGAGGGAACCACCCCCGCCGATTGGATTGCCGCCAAAACGAGTGACGCCACTCTGCTTGAAATCAAAAAACGAGAGTCTACGCTCTCTCAGGTGTCGTCGGTGGCTTCTTCGCGTACCGCCTCCGGAGGTTCCTCGAATTGGGACAATCTCGGCGATAGTATCGCCCGCTACTACGAGACGGTTCCGCACCATGGATTGCCACAGGGCAAGGCACAATTTCTGAATGAAGCCCTGTACCAACTCGCGGAGAGCATGAACACCCTTTATCCTGAAAACCCGGACGAGGCAACCGAGCGAGCCTTAGCCCGCACGATTGAGCGCGTCGCACGATTTGCGGATGTGACCCCGACCATGCTGGCGTTCGAGTTGATGCGAACCCGCGCTTATTTGCAAAGCGCGTCCTGACCTGTTTCCCTCTGTCAATTGCAAGTTCCGTGCCAACTGAAAAAAGCCCGCAAATTTGCGGGCTTTTCATCTTTATTTTTGGGGAAATGAAACTAATTTCAACCCCGAAGAGACCGTAAACGAGGTCAACAAAAATGGATTTCAGCGATTTTCTAAAAAGTACCCCTCTCATTGAGGCAATTACTGACGGTGATCTGGACGCGATGAAAGCATTACTCGATGCCGGAGCCGACCCGAACGAAGCGGGCAAGGACGATGAACTGCCTCTGCTGATTGCCTTGACCTCCTCGCGTAAAATGTTCAAGGAGTTCATGCGGGAGGCCGAACGCGAAGTACGCGAACAAAAAGAGAAGAAAGAAGCGGGCAAGGAGGAGTTTGACATTCAGCACGCGGTTGACCTCTTTGCAAAGATTGATGTGAAAGGGTTTCTGGCGTCGAGATACGAAAGAAATCCGAAAGAGAAGCCTGACCTCATTGAAAATGAAGAGGATGATCCGGCAATGGTGCGTTTGCTGTTGGAGCGCGGCGCAAACGCTAACACGCCTTCTAAAGAGGGTGACACGGCTCTACGAATGGCGGCAAGCAGTGGGCGTGTCGAAACGATGAAAGTTTTATTGGAGTTTGGAGCGGACACGCACCCCTTTTCCGAGAGCGGCTTGAACGCCTTGATGTCGGCGGCACAGGAGCGCAAACCCGAAGCCGTGCGCTTACTGCTGGAGCGCGGCGCAGACCACGAAGCACGTAGCCCCAACGGAAGTACGGTCTTGATGTCGGCGGCACAGGGCGGAAGCGTCGAAATCGCCCGACTGCTGATTGAAAAAGGGGCGGACCCCAATACCGTCAATGAAAATGGGGCAACAGCACTGGTCAATGCTTTGCTCTACAAACACCCCGAAATGCAGGAGTATTTAAAGTCGGTAGGGGCAACGGTTGGATTTTTAGAGGCGGTTGCGGAAGATGATCTGGAGCGAGCAGAGTCCTTGCCCCTCCCCGAAATTCGGACGCCGCACTGGGGCTTTGTCGTGCTGGACTGGGCGATTCGGACAGGGCGCAACACAGCAGTACGCTTTTTGCTGGACCACGAAATTCGCCCAATGGAAGGTGATCCTCACAGCCGGAAACTGCTTCAATTGGCGACCATGCGCGGCGATCAGGAAGTTCTCAAGTGGCTTCTGGATGCCGGGGCAACGGTGGATAACGCACCTGTTCACTATACACCAAGGTTCAGCATAAATCCGGGCTTGTCTTCCCCGGTCATGCACGGCGATTTACCGACCGTAAAATTGCTGGTGGAGCGCGGCGCAAACGTTAATCTGGCGAGTGAAGACGGCATGACCCCCCTGCTCCAAGCGACGATGCGCGGCGATTTGGAGATGGTGACGTTTCTGCTCGACTCCGGTGCAAACGTGGAAGGTGATCCTAAGTTTATGATGTCCCCGCTACTCTTTGCGACTACAGGGGGCAACAGAGAGATTATGAAAATTCTGCTGGCACGGGGTGCAAAGCCACACGGCTCACAGGGCAGGATTGATCCGCTTGCGATGGCGCATAACAAACCCGAACTGGCGGCAATCCTCAAAAACGCGGCGGCGGGAACGTTGCACGATCTTGCGGAGGCAGGAGACACGGAGGGTGTGAAAGCGAAAATCGCTCAGGGAGTTGATGTTAACGCCCTTATCGCAAACGGAGAAACGGCTCTTTATCGCGCCGCAGGCACAGGACACGCCGAGACGGTCACGGCACTGATTGAGGCGGGGGCGGACGTGAATGTAAAAAATATCGTGGAGTTTACGGCTTTGATTCGGGCAACAATGGGAAACCACATCGCAGTCGTAAAAGTCTTGATCGAGGCGGGAGCGGACATTCATGCGGAAACTTCATCGGGGCAGTCCGCTCTTCTTCTCGCCACCCTTTACGATAAGCCCGAAGTCGTGACACTTCTTGTTAGAGCAGGAGCGAAAATCGGAGCGGTAGAGGCGGCAATCCTCGGTGATCGCGAACTGCTTCTGCTCAGGCTCTCTGAGAATGACAACGTAGAATCCGGAACCTCTGGAGACATGACGCCGCTCATGGGCGCGGCGGCAGGAGGGCAAGAGGCTTGTCTCACGCTTCTTCTGGCACGGGGAGCCGACCTGAACGCCGTAGACATTCAAGGACAAACTCCCCTGCACTTCGCCATTATGCGTAAAAGAGCGGAGACAGTGCGGTGGCTCATCGAACAAGGGGCGGACGTGAACCGCGTCGGAGAGAATCTGGCTTTCCGGCAGGGAATGGAGAAACGGCATCAAGAAAATCCGGTTACGCCCGACGTTCAGAAACATCTCGACGAACATCTAAAAATGCGGCGTAGCCATACGCCTCTCGAATTCGCCGCAATGGGAGGGCAAGTCGAAACCGTGCGGCTTTTGATTCAGCACGGAGCGAACGTCAACACAGAGGAAAAAGTTTTCCTCCATTCACCGCTTAGAAGTGCCGTCTGGGGAGGAAACGCGGAAGTCGTGAGAATTCTCATCGAACACGGAGCGAACGTCCACGCGAAAGATCAGTTCGGTCATACGCCTCTGCACACCGCCACCAAAGACAAACCCTCCTCAGAAATCGCCGACATTCTCCGGCAGAAAATGGAGACGGACGTGATAAATGACTGAGTAAAAGTAGTGGTAGAGAAGCCTCCACGAGTTTGATATGAAAGTTAGGAGGTTGACGAGGTGAAACTATCAAAGACGGTCAAAAAACTCAGTAAAATCGCACTCGTGGCTTTTGCTGTACTCTCTTGCGTGATCGTCATTCGATTAGAGTTGTCAGGCAAACTCATGAGGCGAGGGAGCGCAGTCACTTTGATAAACTGCAGTGTTGTTGAAAACAGCATTATCTCTACAAACCGCGAAGAGGATGTTTTAGTTTATCTCGATTCTATCTACTGGATTGACCCTGTGAAAAAACAGATTTTTCTCCTCAATGGTTCGAGGATACAGCGTCTACCCGGAGGGTGGGGTGTTTGGAAGACTGAAAGGCTGGGTGGAATACTACTCAGTGCTGATTCCGAAAAAGGAGGGGCATGATGCAAAACCCGTCTTTGGAAATAAATGGATTAAATTTCTCGACATGAACAACAGACAAATCACGATCATTACTCCAAAAGAACAGATGACAAAAACCGATCCTCTGGATAGTGGCACAAGAGTAAAACCCTAAAAAGGTACCGAGAAAATCTTTGCTCAAGCAAAATCTGATAAGTGGTGTGTCCGAGTTTTATCCAATTCAGGGGCGGCACGCCTCCGAGCGCGGAATTCATTCCTGCGGCAATTGTGTTACGCCCAATGTACCAGCCACTTTTTCTACATCCTCTAGAGCAATCACGCTCTGCTTTCGTCCGCAGGACTACCAGCATAGCCGCCGCCGGCGAATTTATTCCGCTGGATTTGGCATTTCCGAATTTCGTTCGCAACAAATTTGCCTCTGCCGCCCTCGTCTCCCTGATTGTCTCTCTATCTGCCTTCCAAAAACAAAAAAACCCTCCCCACATTTCCATGCGGGGAGGGGGTTCTAACAGCAAACCTTACTTCTTTTCGTCATCGGCTTTATTTTTGCGAGGGCGTCCCCGCTTTTTCGGCTTTTGCCCGTTTTCGCCTTCCGCAGTGGGAGGCGCGGCTTCAAGTGAAGGCTTGATCTCTTCAAGGGAAGGCTCTTCCATATCCGCCACCAATTTCTCAAACCACGCATCCACTTCGTCTTCGGAGACAGAGGATTCACGGTTCGACTCAATCGTTTCAATGGCGTCAGACGGCGCGATGTCCCG
>JACMPS010000168.1 GCA_014377395.1 Chthonomonadaceae bacterium | reverse complement strand
TTGCGCCATAAACATATACTGTGTTGGCGTGAAAATTTCGCCCTGTCCACGTGGGCCTCCTGGATCGCTCAGCACCCCGTAGGCATTGCCCATTTGCATGGTGCGCCATCGCCCCGACATCCCCATTTTCCCATACATCGGCGAGGATTGCGGAAGCCACGACGTGCCGCTTCCTTCCTGATTCATCGGGTAGGGTCCGAGCGTCCCACTCATCATGTGACCCATGCCGTCCATTTCAGCGAGGGTCATTTGATCGGGCTTTATCCCCTGCCCTACCCGCCCATGTCCGCCGTGTTGCCCATCGAGGCACTGACCGCAAATGCCGCGCTTTTTGTCGGTAGGTTTGGCGTCCATGTCCTTCGCCAGATTTTTGCCGCAGGGACAATAACCTTCGTGAGCGCACTCATCACAGCCGCTGTTCCCCACACAGCAGGCGTAGCGTTTCTCTCCAATGAGGGTGCGCTTTGCAGTGGTCATCGCATCGAGGTAGGCTTTGCGCTCCGGCGTAACCTCCACCGCGCTCATGTCTTTTGAGTTTTTGTCCTTGTCGCTCGGCGAAGTCATGCCAGCCATTCCCGACATTGCCTGATGATCTGAAGAAAGGACTTTCAGGATTTTGACATCCACTTTTCCAAAGGCGGAGTTGCCTTTTCCGCCTTTCCAGGCACCGTAACATTCCCCACAAACGCCCTTTCCCGCCGCCAGATTTGCGCCGCAGTTGCAGGAGCCAACCGTTTTCGCGCAGGTGTCACACCCCCCGACTTTCGATCCCATCGGCATCTTCATGCAACACGAATACTTGCCCGCTTTTGTCAGACTTGTCTTATAGGCGTCCATCGCCTCACGCGCTTTTTTCAGGTCTTTCTGCGCTTTGGTCGGGGTTTTCGGCTTGTCCTCGTCGTCGTGCGCCCACGCCGCCCGCGAAAGCGGGGAGGCAAGAAGACACAGCGCAATCATTGATGTTCCCATTTTTCCAAAGAATTTACTTACTCTCACTTAACGCTCCTGAGTGGCTTAATCGCTTTACTTTGGTCTTCGTTCACACGCACGACAAAGGGAATGGTGACTACTTTTCCGCCCCGCCCGAACTGTCCCCACGCTTTGTACAGTCCCGCTTTTGGAAAGCGAGCGTTGAACATCACGCTTCCACTTTTCGCTGAGAGATTCGAAGCGTCGTCTTCCATCGGGTGGCTGTGAACAAAGGTCTGTCCGTCCTGATTGATCAAGATTAGGTGTCCCATTGCACCGAGGTACGGTTCGAGGTCGGTCAATTTCGCTCCTGTTTTCGCGTCAGTCAGTACAAACGTTAACGGCGTACTCTTTCCGATTGGCAGGGGCGAATCCGCAGATTGAAGCGTTGCTTTGATCCCGTCCACTTCCATCGTCAAGGGAGTCGGCACGAGAACTGGGTTCGCTTTTGGGGCGTCTCCCGTGACTTTCAGCGTCACAGGCAAAACCTGCGATCCTGCACCTTTAGGGGCAACATCGGCAAAGATTCGGTATTCTCCACCCGCCGGAAACGTCTGATCAATCGTGAAAGAGCCGTCGGATTGCTGTACCGGATGCTCGTGAACAAACCAACTCAGGTCTTTGGAAACGATAATTAAGTGAAAGATTTGCGTGTGCGCCACGTCGAAATCCTTGACAATTTGTTTTGTACTTGTGTCCCGAATGGCGATATGAAGAGGAGTTGGCTCTCCCGCTTTTGCAGTCGGCTTATCGAGTAGCTCCGCATAAAAAGGCTTCGGTTTTGGCTTACGATTTTTAGCGGACTCAGCGTCTTTCACGTCCACGATAAAGGAGACTTTTACCGGGGTAGCGTCTCCAGGAGGCGTTAGTTCGAGTTCAATTTGGTACTCGCCGCCATGCGGGAAATAGGTCTCGACACCGTACTCGCCGGGAACCCCTTCCGCATGAACCCTAGGAGTCTGGACGGGCATACCCGGCATTGCGGGCATCGTGATTTTTGCGGAGGTTTTCGCTTTCAGCACTCCTGCCGCGCCTAAAATCGGGTCGTTGTTACTTGTGTCGCCAAGCCGAAATTCAATGTCGGTTACTTCCCCGGCGTAGATCGCTTCGGGAACTCGAATTGTGACAGCGTACTTGCCGACTTTTTTCTCAAGGGGCTTTGTCTGTGCAAACACCGACAAGCCGAGAAGGGAAAGCGCGGCAACGGAGAACAGAGTTGCAGTTCTTTTCATGGTTTTAATGTCCATTTTCATGGCTGAAGAGACAGAGAGTCACCTATTAAAGCCGGTTCTCTTCGATCACTCAGGCGCGTAAAATCTTGTTTTTGTAAGGATAAAAGGTAAATGGGAGAACGCAGTATGCGTCTCAGAAGACGGGATCAGGCGAGTACGGGCGGGGCACGAGAAGGCAACAGAGAAAAAGCAGTGCAATAGAGGTAGAGGTCGGAGGTGCAATCAATTTGCACTTCTGCCGACAAGGAGGACGTAAATAAGGTCGAGGACTGCACGAAGGATAGAGCCTCAACTGTAAGAAAACGTGTTTTCTCCTGAGTTGGTCCACGAGTCGGAGACTGCGGCGTGAACGCACAACCGCAACCTGTCTGATTAAGTTGTGAAGAGTGAGCGGGAGGCAAGGAAACGGAAGTTGCGCTGTCGTGCATCGTCTTCGGTTCGGCACAACAGGGCATCTCACGTTGCATTTTTGCCGGGTCGGGGCAACAGCATGGGTTTGCCGATTGTTTCGACATCAGAGAGACAGAACTTTGCGCTACCCCTGCGTTCACTTGAGGGGAGGAAAGGGCAAGGCAACTCCCCGACACCACCGAAGTGAGGGTGAGCCATAATGCCAGCAAAAGTTGTAAGGGTCTTAGAGTTCGCATTTTGAGATTAAAATTAGAGAGAGCATACCCTGCCGGGGTATCTTATCTAGTAAGACGTATTCCCCATGAGATACGTTCCCGAACCGGACGGAATCATCGAAGATCACTCATTATTCGCCACAGGGGGAAGTGAACGCACCAGATAGATATACTCCCCAACAGAGGCAAGTGTGAATGCAACCGCCGCCACCCACATTCCCGGCAGTTGTAGCCAGACCCCCAGAGCCAGCAAGGCGGCATGAAGCGTGAGGTTGATTCCCATGCCACGATAGACGGTTTGTGTCCGCTTGTGAGTGACGAGAACGCCGCGTACCCACGAACCGAGTGCCGTGATCAATGGTAAGATCACCGCGATCCCCACACCGAGACGCACGGAGTCATGCAGTTCGGGGGGAAGTTTCAGTACCCGTGTCAGGTAGATTTCGAGGAGCGGTGTCAGTGCAAGAATGATCGTTACGGAAAGGCTGATCCACCCGACAATCCACGTAAACCGCTTGAGGGCTTCGCGAGCTTCGGGCTTGAGAGCCTGTGCCACCGAAATTTCCTGAAGTGCGAGCCCCCACCCACGAATAACAAGTAGCACCATGTAGGCGACGGGCCACGCCGCCAGCGTGTCCACCGCGTGAGGTAGCCGCGCCAGTGCCGCCGAAGTGATTGGTTGGGCAAGCAAAATGAGCAGGGTCGTGGCGGCAAGCGGCGCATGAAATTGCCAGATGCTACGCTGAGTTAAGCCCGCTTCCTCCACATGAGTTGAAAGCACCTCTCGTCTCACAATGGGCAACGCAAAAAAGGTAGTCGCTATCGCTTCGGTAATCACCGCCGTCATAATCGCAATCGCGCAGACTTCCGATCCTGAAAACTGCTTTAAGGAGACAAGCAAAAGTACCGCAAAGATCGCTGAACAGAGCCGAATTGCGGTTCCCCAGGAGACCATGCGCGTATGCCCGTAGCGCACCAGAATTCCCTGATAGAAACGTCTCCATGCAATCGCCGCAGTCCAGAAAAGCATAATTCGCATTGCGGGACGTGCCGCCTCGATAATGTTCTGCGGCTGTCCCATGATCTTTCCCGCGATCAAATCGAAGAGCGGCGTAAAGGCAACCAGACCCGTGAGTACCGTACACCACAGCGACATATTCAGCATAAATCGGCGCAACGCTCGATAGGAACTTTCGTCTTTCACCAGCGCAATCGCGGTCGAAAGCAACATAATCACGGGGCTTTCGATAAGTAGTGAAAGTGCCATTGTGAGGCTCCACGAAGCGAGGTGAAGTTTGGCATCGGGCAATCTGCCAACAGCACCCTGCACGGCGGGCCCCTCCAACATCATCAGCTCGAAACTGATCGCAAGCGGCAACCACAGGCGGAAAATCTTCGCGACGGAAAGCGGCACTGTTTTTGGAGAAGTCACAAAGGACTCGGTCGTCAGGTCGGGGAGAGTGGAGAGAGGCATCGTTGCATTCTTTCGATATTGATCTAGGTCTATATACAGGATACCCTATACCGAGAGGCTAAGGGCGAACACATTCTTGATTCCTCTCAACTGGAGGGATGAAATGAAATGATTTTTGCCGCAGGACTGACGTCCGCGCTAGTGGCGAGTATGCCCCGTGTCCTTCGGACATCAAACTTGTTAGATTTCGCATTGAGTTCACGCAGGTGGAAGTCCTGCAGACCGTTGAGCAGGAGTTTGTGACTGGGGTGCCTTTGTAGCCGGGTAATTCATTCCCCGGAATTCCTTGCGATGATTCTAAATCTCATTCCCTTTCCTCATTGATCAAGGATAATGCACCAATTTTTCTTTCTCAACATACTCCTATAACTCGCCCTCACCTCTCGATTCAGGGTAAACTGTGCGCGGAGTGAGGCGGTCGGGCGGTCGCTGTAAAGAGTGTTCGCACTTTTTGCAGAGGAAAGTCCGGGCTTCATAGAGCAACGATGCCGGATAACGTCCGGGCGGGGCGACCCGACGGAAAGCGCCACAGAAATTACACAACGGAAACGGTATCGGGTGTCGAGCGTTGGGCATTTGAGAAAACTCGAATGTCGAATGCTCGACACCCGCTATGCCCCGAAATGGTGAAATGGTGCGGTAAGAGCGCACCGGCGATGTGGAGACACGTCGGCCAGGCAAGCCCCATTGGAAGCAAGGCTCGACAGGAGAGGTTAACGTGGCTCGCCGACTCTCCGGGTGAACCGCACGAGGAGCCGGGCAATCGGCTTCCCAGAGAGATGACCGCACAAACACAGAACCCGGCTTATAGACCTCCTCACTCCAAATTCTCGTCGCTTCTCTTTTGCTCTTTAACTCTCTATTCATCTGCCAAAAATGACAGAGGTACAGGGTACACGGAACCCGCTTCAGTCACATAACGTAGAGAGAGAAGAAATTGCAGAGGAAAAAGTTTTCGTTTTTTCTTTTTAATTCCTTTTAATTTGTCGCCGTTAATCAGGCGGAAGGGTTTCCCGGTTGACACACTCCAAATTGCCGTTTTCTAAAATGCAGGGCGTTGGAAATGATTTCGTCGTCATGGACAATCGCTTTTCTTCCCTTTCCGAAGACTTGTCTTCACTCGCGATTCGCGTCTGTGATCGCAAGTTCGGCGTAGGGGCGGACGGTTTGCTGGTGCTGGACAACTCGGATCGTGCCGACTTTTTGATGCGAATGTACAACCCGGACGGCACTCCCGATGTTTGTGGCAACGGTCTGCGGTGTATCGCTCGTTATGCCCGTGAACGCGAAATCGTTTGCAATGATGCCATGAGGATCGAAACGTTGGTGGATGTGCGACGTGCTACGCTTCGCCGGGATGCTCAGGGCGAGTTCGTTTCGGTGACGGTGGAAATGGGACAGCCGCACTTCGCGCCCTCCGAAATCCCCGTCTCCGTTTCAGGAAGTCGCGTGATTGATTTACCGCTTCGTCTTCCCGGTGAGTACTGCCTCCCGATTACTTCCCTCTCGACAGGTTCCACACACAGTGTCGCTTTCGTGGATGAACTGCCGGGGGACGAAGAGTTTTTTCGCATCAGCCCAATGGTCGAAAATCACTCGATTTTTCCTGAGCGAACAAGTTTGATGTGGTGCAAAGTCGAGGCGGAAAACGTCATGCGATTGCGTATCTGGGAGCGGGGAGCTGGGGAAACGCTCGGTTGTGGCACGGGAGCCTGTGCCGCCGCTGTCGCCTCTATTTTGCACGGAGACGCCCACAAAAACTCCCCGATAACAGTGATGAGCAAGGGCGGCACCCTGCAAATTGTGTGGAACGAAAGTGGTATCCTGATGACGGGGCCCACCGAATGGGTTTTCGAGGGCGAGTTTCTGATTTAGGCTCTGTTTGTATCTTCTTGGAACTCAGACAAAAATAATTTGCTCTCCACGATGGATTTGTAGCAAATTTGTTACATTTCATGGTATAATGTACTTGAAATTGACCCGCTCTCCGAATAGTCGCCTCCCCTATGAGAAATCAAAAACGGGGCTAAGCATGGATGTGAGCGTTCGGCATCTCCGATAGGAGGCGGGTACACCTTATTCTGACCATAAGCGCACTGGGAACTCCCGGTGCGCTATTATTTTTCGGTATGTAAAGTCATTTTGCCGTTCCACTCGAACCGAACGGGTTACTGCACCACAGATCATATCTGCCATTTGAAGAAGCGAATCGTTCTTCGAAGCAGGTGTGCTAATGTCGCGAATACGCGGAACAAGTTGGTTTGCTTCGTTTACCTGTTTCTTGAGAAAGGAAGCTAACTCTTGTCGAAATTTAAGGCTACCGCTTCGGTCGATCTTTACACTGGCATTCTGTAAAAGTGAACTGGCGTGGTCAAGCAATTCAAGACAAACATCGCGGTAAAGCGTCTTTGAAGAATAGCTACCTGTTTGTAACTGTGTCTTGTCCACAATGACCCCGGTGTACTCAAATTCCAGCGGTGCAATTGCTCTGAAAAAGGCTTCGCGAATCACATTGCTATTATCCTTGAAATGAAACTCGAACCCGGCAGGCTTGTTCAATTCTGCTCTCAATTGCATGATTCGATGATCTGCCCTCTGTGCTTCCACCGTGCCACGAAAAATCACCAGAATAATTGCCATCATCTCACTGGAACCCTGTCCAATCTTTTGACCGGTATCCCCATATTCATCTACAAAAACCAGCATAACAGTTTCTCACCTCGTTGCTTGACAGACCAGCGAGCATTCTAGAAGCCTCTTTAATCAATTGGTGGTACGTCGCCAGGTAGTGGCCAACGATACGCTTCCTCATTGAAAGACCCTTGAAAAGGTGGATTGTCATCTAAACTAGGTAATCCCAATTGTAGATTGCTGTGGTAAAAACGTTTGCCAGTCTCAGTTTCCCAGCTGAATAACCAGTTCAGTTCACTTCGAAATTCAGGCTGAATTCTTTCAAGCGCAAACTCGATCAAATGGCGATCCTTTGGGTGTACAGCAAGCATCCAAAACCCTGTTGTTTTTCCTTTGCCATAGGGTTTGAGAAGGACACAAATTTGTTGATCCCCGAACAGATCAGGATAAGTGAAATTATTGCTCGAGCAACCTTCAAGTAAAGAAAAGAAAACTGCTGCTCTGTTTGCAATAAAGCAATTCATAATTGGGTTTAGCATTCTGAAATGATCGAATGTGGGCAAGTTATAAGTGGGCAATCCTCCCTTGATTCGATCAGTGTTGATCGCAGAAGAGCGTACAACGTCTACGACACGAATACATTTTGCACTTAGGTCCTCAGCAAGAGGCGCAATTTTAGGGCAAGTAATTTTCGGAGACCGAACAATATCGAAACGAGCAAAGTAGAAAGGACGCTAGCTCATCACCAAGTCGCGAATGTGCCGAGCCACTCCTGCTAAAGTATCATTATTTGCTTGCGTTAGTTGCTCAACGTCTAACCCAAAGCACTCGATTTGTTTCCGAAACTTTTCCGAAGGCATTTTCACATGAGCCGCCACTGCATTTACAAACTGTTCGCGAGACTTGTCACTACGTTTGAGTATTTCAGGGTGTAAGTTATGACTTATCGTAAGTATTTGCTCACTGAGTTCATGGATCACTGTTTTTATCTTACTTGGATCCGGGCGCTCAGCATCTACAAGAATAATGTGTGAGGATCCCTTACTTATCCAGAAACCACGTATATTGAGTTTATTTTCCAAACCCGGTTGGATATAAAATTTGATGTCTTCCATATTTTGAACCATAATGCTGGCATCGGGCATACCCATTGGAAAAGGAATCTCAAAATGAATACGAAAACAACGAGCGAACTCCTCTGGAGGCACATTACACAAGATCGAATTTTCTTCTTCGTAAAATTTTACGAATTCGGATAGGAGCTCAGGTGCATCATTCGGTAGGTTTGGTGTCATCAGTTTGCCCTTTCTTGCCTCCTCGTAATTTGAGACCCGTAAATCTTTCGTATACCTCGACGATAAATCGTTTTGCTTCAGGAGTCAGAGTTTGTCCATTCATGTGAGTCCCAAATTGGTATGTTTTATCGTTCTTCACATACTCAAAAGCCCGTTCCAATTCATCATCATTGAAAAAAAGGTCTTGGTCTGCAGGCTCTTGAATTTGAGCGGCGATCAAAAGTGCTACAAGACTGACTTTGTAGGCAGTCGCCATTCTTTTTAAGACTTCAATTTTGGGTGGATTGCGTTCTCCCCGCTCGATCTGGTAAAGATAACTATTGCTAATGCCAAGAAGTTGCTCTGCCTCACGCAGAGAGAAACGCGCATCTTCGCGCAATTTTTTGATATATTTTCCAAATTCTTCCCTTGCTCCAATGTCCATTTTTAGCCTCTTTTCAGGTAATGATAAGAGTATATCACAAAATACAGAATTTTGCAATCAAAATGCTTACACAATTCTGTGATCAATTCGTATACATTTTGAGAGGAATGTGATTTCAGCAGAACAAAAAGCAAAGCCGATTAGATTATAGAATCTAATCGGCATCACACATAAAAGTGAGATTACAAATTAGTTTTTCTTTGTCTCACCCTGCCCTTGTTTACCCAGAAACTCGATCAAGACTTCGCGTACATCGCGCCCGGTGTCCACAATTTTGTCCAGAGAGACTTTGTAAGCGGATTTTGCCGCGTAGTCCACAAAAGCCACTTTGTAAACTCCCTCCGGTTGTAACCCGGTGAGGTCGCCAGAGAGAAACGTCAGCGGGACTAATTTTCGCATCACTTCGATTTCTTTCCCGGTCAATGCCACTGTCACCACATGATTCTTAAAGGGCATAATCGCCTGTACATCGTAGCGCGTCACCTCCTGATGCCGAAACACTTCAAAGCCACTATCGCCCGGATTGAGCGCGTAATCCGCCCCGGTTTGAGCGCGAAGAGCGTCTACAATCGTTTGATTAGTGAGTTTGTTTCGCTCATCGGGCGTCGCTCCGATCTTGCCGACACGCCCGACTTTAGTGAGCAACGGCGTCAAGTAGGGTTTCAAGTGAGAGACGACATCACGGGCTTCCCTGATATGATTATCAACAGGCAAAAGCAAGTATGTGTAGCCGCTCAATGTCCAAATCCCTGTTGCGGAACGGGAAAACCGCAGATCGAAACGCCCCAGATTCACACCGAATTCTCCAGCCTGTACAATGGGAATCTTTCTGCCATCGAGATTGGCGACTTCCTCCGCTTTATAGAGAAACGTATGCGAGTCACCTCCGACAATCGCATCTATCCCTGTCGTTTGCGCCGCGAGTTGCTTGTCCAGATCAAAGCCGATGTGCGTGAGAGCGATCAGGATATCGCAGTGCAGACGGGCTTTCGGGATCCACTCTTTTGCCGCAGAAATCGGATCGGTGATCTTCCAACCTAGAGCCTGTGGATAAAAGGCGACACGGGGCGGCGTCAAACCGAGAAACCCGACCCGAACGCCGTTGATTTCACGCACGACATAGGGCAGAACTCCCTCCAGAAAGGCTCCTTTGCCGTCAAATGCATTCGCGCAAAGCCAGTGGAAGTGGGATCGCTTGACCACCCTCAAAAGTGCGTCCTGCGCCCCCTGCGCGTCGTGATCCTCAATGCGGTCTTTCGCCTTGAACTCATTATTGCCGAGTGCCGCAAGATCGTAACCGACAACGTTCATGGCTTCGGTGTCTGCAATTCCCTCATAGGCGTTCGTGAGGGGTCCGCGTGTGAAGGTATCGCCACTGTCCACGAGAAGCACCGGGCT
>JACMPS010000167.1 GCA_014377395.1 Chthonomonadaceae bacterium | reverse complement strand
CTACGAGTATACAGGCACAAGAGAAAAAATTCATCTCTGCCCGTGAAATTCACAGATACCTTTAATGTGATTGCGTTTATTTCGGACAGAGAAAGTAAAATGGGCAGGTGACGCAGATACCAAAATCTTTAGGCTCAGGAGGAAAGTGCTCCTGTGCTATTCCCTGTAGAGCCTCTGCAATTTCATCGCGCCGTTTCTGTTCGGAACGGCGTGAAGCAGCGTTTCCCTGTGGATTCGGAACAACAAAATCCTGCCCCTGACCCAGATAGCGCAGGGTGATTTCCGGCTCTTTTCCTTCCGCTTCCGCCGCAAGCCGCAAGCCCGTGATTTGCCACGAAAGATGATCATCCGACTTGCGGGGGCGATAAAAACTCAATGAAAATTTCTGTTTGCCGCCCTCCGTCTTCTCCGCGAAGTCGGCGGGAACGCTCAACGTTCCCGCTTCCAGTTGCACCCGAAACCACCTCGATACTGACAATTGGGGGTGTTCACGGAGCAATTTGTCGAGGGCGGGTAAAAGTGCCTGCTTTTCGAGTCTCAGTGCTTCCGTTTCGTCAGTGCTGTAAGGAAAAGCCTCCTTCCAGAGTTGCAGGAAATGCATTTCGAGGCTCTCAATAATTTTTGGAGCGTCGTTCGCTTGGGGGTTGCCGACCTTACTAAGCAGATTTCGCATTACGCGCAGGGCTTTCCGATAGGGTGAAGCCGAAAACGAATCGGGTAAATTTTCCCGGTACAGATACGAATAGAGGCGCGGACACTCCTCGTACTTCTTGAGCGCGAATACGTTGACTTCCGGCTTCGCCATTGTCTCCGATTGCGGCTCGACCCTATGCAAGAGCGTCGGATTGAGAATAGCACTCTCTTCGCCGGAGAACAGAACGCGCGAGGCTTCCAGTGCCGCCTTGAGCGGAGCAAGAAACTCCAGCGTCTCCTTCAGTTTGCCCTTGCGGGTGAGGCACCGACTGAGCAACAGATAATCCTGTGCCCGCGAAAGTGCCACAAACAACAACCGATTGTCCGGGTTCAGTTCGCTTTTCGGCGAGAGAGAAAGCGGCTCCACAAAGCGGTGCGTGTCCTGAGAAGAAAAAAGTGCGTCGTCAAGATCAGGCAAATGCACCGCCGGAAACTCAAGCCCTTTCGCGCTGTGCATCGTCAGAATCTGGACTCCTTTCGCCTTGCCCTCCAACAGCGAAAATCGTTTTGAGCGGCTTTCGCCCAGTCCGAGTAACCTTCTCAGATAGACGACAAAGGCGGAAAGAGGTTTCTCACTCTCCCGAACAAACGGTGCGGACTCGGCTCCCTGTGCAAAAGCGAGCAGGTGATAAATCGCAATTCGCTCCTGACTTCCAGTCTCGAATTGCGCGAGGAAGTTGCTTTTCTGGAACAAAAAATCGGAGAGCAGACGCCATGCCGAGCGAATATTGCCCCAATCTGCCAAATCCTGTGAGAGCCGAAGACACGCAGAAACGGAGGCAGGGGAGACGAAAAGTACCTCTTCAACATCCATAAGGAAAGAGGCAATCGGTCTGTGATTGCCATAATTCGCCGCATAGTTGAAAATCCGTTTGATGTCCTCTAACGGCATCGCGTAACGGGAAAGGGTCGCCACTCGCCGAAAAGATGCCTCATTGACACCTGTCACAAATTCCATAAGTGCCAGCAGGTCTTTCACTTCAGGACGATCAAACAAACTCCCAACGTGTTGCACCGTCACGCCCTTCTCTTCCAGTTGCCGCGCCAGCGTGTGACGAGTTTTGTTTTTGTAAACGAGTATCGTCTGATCCTCAAGCGAGACGCCTTGCCTCTCCAACGCCCGAATTTGAGACACGAGATAATCCAGTTGCGCCGTTTCATTTTGTGCCTCGTGCCAGAAGACGCGCCTCTCTGAGAGGCTTTCGGCTTTGCGCTCGCTATTCCACTTTCCACTTTCGGGCGAAGGGGAAGCGATTTCGGATGCGGCAAGGTTCACCAGTTCAAGAACAGGGGGCGTCGAGCGATAATTCCCGGTTAATCTTCGCAGGGTTCCGTCGGGAAAATCTTCTGTAAATCCAGTCAGGTTGCGAGGGGATGCCCCCCGAAACAGAAAGATCGCCTGTCGCGCATCTCCTACTGTCCACAGATGACTACCGTTTTTCACAAAGGTTTGCAGAAGGCGCACACTCGCCAGATTTACGTCCTGGTACTCGTCAGCGAGAACGTGAGGGTAGGCGTCGCTCCAGTGCTTTGCTCGCTCCGGGAGTTGTGTGAAAAGTTCGAGCGGACGCATCAGCAGATCGCCGAAATCGAGACCTCCCGTTTCCTGCAAACGGATTTGATACTTATCGTAAACACCGCCGACTTCCTTCCATTTTCGCGCCCGCTCAATCGCCTTTTCGTTCTCATCCTCGTTTTCTGCAAGGAATAACTGCTCAGCGGCAATCTCGCGAAAGCGTTCCGGCGAAAGGAGGTCATCTTTCGCCCGCGAAATGCACTCCAGAATCTCACTGTAGGGAGTTGTGGGGTCATGCGAATAGTGCAGGCGTTTTAGTCCGAGCGTATAGTGAATTTGTTCCAGCAAAAGTGTGGCGTCCGCCGCATCAAGCAGGGTAGGGCGGGGCGGCAATCCGAGTTTCTCGGCTTCTTTTTTCAGGATTTCAAAGCCAAACGCATGATAAGTCCCGACCCACACCCTGTTCGCGGCTTCACCGAGTGCCTTGAACAGCCTGGTACGCATTTCTTCGGCGGCACGATTGGTGTAGGTGAGCGCGAGAATTTTGTCGGGCGATACTTTCTCGGTTTCGATCAGCCACACGATTCGGGCAATTAACGTGCGCGTTTTTCCGGTTCCGGGCCCCGCGTCCACCAGCGTAATTGGTTCTGTCGCCGTTGCCGCCTCTCTTTGCGAAGGGGAAAGGGAAAGACGGACAGGAAATGATTCAAGAGAGGAATCCGAGTTGCTTTCCTTATCTATCTCCTCAGCCATCTCTTCCGGCAGAAGAAGTGCCTGTGCCAGTTGCGAATAAGTGAGAGTAAGCGAAACGCTCCACCGAGCGGCGATCTCGGAGGCGGACAATTTGCTGTTTCTAAGGAGAGAACGAAGGTACGGCGAAGGCAAAAGAAACTCGGCAGCAAAAAGGTTCGCCTGACGTTCGCGCCGTTCCGCCGGACTGTAACCTTCCGCGATTTGCTCGGTTTGGGGGAGCATCGAAAAGGCGAGTTGCGCTTCCTGAGTCTCGTCTTCGCGGTACGCTTCTCCCGTGTTGTCCCCATGCAAAATGAGATGAGCAAACTCATGTGCCAGAATGAAGTTGCGACGGGAAAGCGGTAACGTGTCGTCAATGGCGACGTAGTCTTGCTCAGGAACGATGACGGCAAAGGCTCCCGCCAGCAAAGAGTCGCCGGGGGGTCGCGTCAGCAATTTCATACCGCGTTTGTCAAAGGCGCGTTTCAGCAGAGATTCGGTAGTTTCATCTCCGTCTTGACCCTCTAACTTCTCGCGCTCGGCTCTTGCTCTGCCCCGTATTTGTTGCTCATCCACCTGTTTTTACCTGTCTGCTCTCTTCTGCTGGACGAAATTCGCCTCTTCGTGAATTGCAGTATAATAACTCTATGAACGCTCAGAAATCATCCCTTTATCTCGACTACGCCGCCACTACTCCGCTTGCTCCCGAAGTCTTTGAGGCAATGACGCCGATTTTGCGTGACGGCTTCGGTAACGCCTCCAGCATTCACCGACATGGGCGAGAAGCCCGCGCCGCAATGGACGATTCACGGGAAAGCCTCGCCCAATTGCTTCACGCTGATTTCTCCGAAGTCTATTTTACCGGAAGTGGGACGGAGAGTGATAATCTGGCGTTAATCGGCACGATGCTTGCCGCTGCCAAGGGCAAAAATCACCTTGTCACTACCGAAATCGAGCATCACGCCGTGCTTCATGCCGCGCACTGGCTTCAAGAACGCGACTTTGAGGTGACGCTCGTTTCACCGGATCGCTACGGAAACATTTCTCCTGAAAATATCGCAGAAGCAATGACGGAAAAGACAGCACTGGTCTCGGTGATGCACGCGAATAACGAAATCGGAACAATCCAGGATATTAAATCCATTGCAAAAATCGCCCACGAAAACGGCGCGAAATTTCACACCGACGCTGTTCAATCCGCGCCTTATCTTTCTCTTAATGTAGACGATCTGAATTGTGATTTGCTCAGTTTTTGCGCCCACAAAATGTATGGACCCAAAGGGGCGGGGGCACTTTATATTCGGCAGGGGACAAAACTCAATCCGGTTCAGGTGGGAGGGGCGCAGGAGCGGGAAAAGCGAGCGGGAACCGAAAATGTGGCGGCAATCGTCGGGTTTGGACGGGCGGCGGAACTCGTTATGAAACGCCGTGAAACGGATAACCTGAGACTAACGGCATTGCGAGACCGCTTTATCTGGCTTCTGGAAACACGGCTCACGGGTGTGACCCTGAACGGAGACCGACTTAATCGCTTGCCCAACAATGTCAATGTGTCACTGGAAGGCGTCGAGGGTTCCACCCTGCTGATGAGATTGGACAGAGCCGGAATTTCCGCTTCAAGCGGTTCGGCGTGTTCTTCGGGTTCGATTGAGCCGTCTCATGTCCTGAAAGCCATTGGATTAAGTGATTCCCTCGCCTCTTCCGGTGTCCGATTTTCACTCGGTCGCGAAACCACCGAGGAGGACCTCGAAACCGCCGTCGAAGCCCTGATCAGCAGTGTCAATGCGATGAGAAGATAGAGCCGACATAGTGAGCGCGGCGGAATAAATTCATCGCTGGCGGCTTCGCCGGTAGTCCTGCGGACAAGACTATAGCGCAATCCCGCCTAACTCAGAAATTTTCCCAATGACGCTTCTTGTGTCCGAAGGACACGGGGCGGCACGCCTCCGAGCGCGGAATTCATTCCTGCGCCAACTACGCTACGGTAAAGCATCAGGAAAGAAGGATCGAATTCGCTCCTCACGCATTTCTGCAACGAAATCGCGTCGTGCGTCTTCTGGCGACATCTTTCCTCCCCCCGCAATTACCCAAAGCCCTTCCTTGAGAACAAGATGAGGCTCTACGCATTCCTCGCCTTCATTCTTGCTCAAAAGTGGCTCGATTTTTACTTCCAGTTGCGGAGTGGATTCCGTCCATTCCGCCATGAGTGCGTCCAATGCCTCGCCCCTCGTTTTGCCAATCGAGTGATGTCCGCCTATAGTCGCCCGAAATTCTGCGGCTTTCGTTTCACTCTTTTCGATCAATACGGAAACTGTTGACATGACTTTTTCCTCTGCGTCGAAAACCGATTTTTCGCATTTGTTGTTTTAGAGTACGGTGGCTTGTACAGGAATGTCAATCAATCGTTGTGAATAATGCTTTGCTCTCTTCCATTCCCTTATTTTCTCCCCGCAAGATATCCCCATAAGTAGAGGTTTAGAGACCACGCATCCACCGTGAATTCAGTGTAGGCGGGAGCCAGATAAATGTCGAAGTACGCTTCTGAAAGGGGCGTGGGCAACACTGACTGCAACACGGGTAAAAGCCGCAGGCGCAGTTCCCGGCTGATGTTGCTTTCGTCGAGGTCAAAGAGATAGGAGAGCAGGGTCTGGCTCACAGAAAGATGCAGGTAGATCAAGCCCATGAGTAACCGCTCCCGCAACCCCAGTGCAAAGGGATGTCCTGCCCCGGCGTCGCGCAAACGATCAGGCGTTTGACTGCGCTGCGTGAGGGCGGCTTTATAAACGGGGGTGAGTTCGACAAGCAGGGCATCGAACTCAAACGGCGTCAAGCCTGTGAAGGCACGAAAGTGGCGGGGCTTGCGGCGGAGTTTGGAAAGAGTGATCATAACGAAAGTTTACCCCAATTACGCAAGAGGTCTTTACAATCAACTCCGCAGAGCCAATTATGAGGACACCGAGGCATTCGTTAAAGGAAACGACAGGAAAACTCGATTGGCGCGTGAGTTGAAAGAGGCGGGCGTTCCCCACTCTAGCGTTGATCTTTACACGCAGAGATTGGAAAGTAACGGCATTTTTCTGTTGACCCACACCAGTGATTATCTTTCACGGCAGGCAGAGATGATTATGGAGCGCAATCACTCCCTCGACATCGAGTGCGACCCTATTCGCGCTATTCCTTCCAGCGTGAAAGCCGCCTCTGTCGAACCGGGCTGCGTTACGGACTCTCTTACCAACTCTGGAGACACGTACTTTCCTTCAGGCATCAATCCCGAACAGGGAATCACACCCGAACTGGGAGTCGCATTTTTAAACGCGCCTACCGTTTTCGGAGGGCAAACGGAATGCGCCGACAGTGACGGTACAACTCCGTGCGATGAAGAAACCCATTTTCTGATGACGCTTTATGATTGAGGTTTAGACTAAAAGGCAGCCGAAGTTGAGGTTTCGACTGCCTATCGGGTACAGTTCTTTTCGACCAAGAAAGGAATGTTCCCGATGTATTATAACTCACTTCCCGCTTTTCGCGACGGCTTCTACCTGTGTTTCGCGCGTGCCAAAAATGCCCTCATGGACACCGCCGATGCCTT
>JACMPS010000013.1 GCA_014377395.1 Chthonomonadaceae bacterium | reverse complement strand
TCGAGAATGATGAGCAGGTTTTCCGCGTGAAAGCCCTGAAACCTTACGGGCTCATCGGTGGAAAGCCCCATTGCAAAATGTCCCTCTGACAATTTCAGTTGCGTCTGGAGAAGTTTGCCCGGTAGTGCCGGGGTTCCGTTTCGCTCGGCAAAGACGCACGCTCTACGGTGTCTTCTTCGGACTTCCTCCCAGAGCAGGCTTTCGACTTGCCGCCATGTCGGAGCGGTCGTCAGCACCACGCTCGGCTCATGCGTGTACAAAAACCATAGCAACAGGTCAGCCGCCAAATAGGTTTTGCCCACCCCGTTTGCCGCCTTGACCGCTACCCGTCTCGACTCGCACAAAGTGGTCGCCACGTCTTTTTGTGCCGACCACCAGTGGGAACCGAGAACTTCTCCTGCAAACCCCTGCGGGTCATTCCGATACGTTGCCCAAAGGCAAGCATTTCCGTTCTCAAGTGCGCCGTTATTCAATTGTTCAATCCTCTCCAGTTCACAAATTGCTCAGTGTTTGCTTGCCTCGTAGCAAGTCTTCGAGCAATAAAATCGCCCCGCCCCCAACCCGAACACAAACTCGCAACCGCAACCCCTGCACGTCATCATTCGGTAGTGCGGACCCTTTCGCCCCCCCGGTTTTCGATAAATCGTGTGCTTGCTGAAATCATCGAACGACAGCCCTGACGAGTAGCATTTCACCAGTGCCTCCCGAAGAAGACGCGAAAGATGCTGTTGTGAGTATCGCCCTGCTTCCTGCGGAAATGCCCGACGTATCTGCTCCTGCGTCCACCCCTGCAACCACCCCCGCAACACGCACCGCTCCACCCGCGTCAGTTCCGTCACTTGAATCAGAAACAGCAGTTCCTCGGTGAAGTTCTGGGGTGCTTTTGCTTCTACAATCTCCGTTGCATCAAACCCATGCGAAGCGGAGGTCGCGATTTTCCCTTCACCGCTTCGGAGCAACTGCAACTCGGTGTAAATGGGGTACTCCTCCGAGGGTTTCGCCTTTGCCAGCAGTTTGTTTGCCACCGCCTCCAGATCACCCTCCGGTACTTTTTTCTCAACCAATTTTCTCATCTCGCTACCCCCTGTCGGTCTGACTTCATCAACGTAAAGAAGCGAACATAATTCTACTGGATTTTACAGTATATTTGTCTACGTGTCAACTGTTTTTAGAAAAATTGCGCGAGTAAAGCGGTACTAAAGGAGAGCGAAGTTACCGGGAAGGGGTTTCGGGGGGAAATGGAGAACTAAAACGCATGAACACACACCAAAGAATCATTATCGCCGTGCTGGACGGGGTAGGCATAGGAGAACTCCCCGACGCCGCCCTTTATGGCGACACCGGAAGCAATACGCTCTCAAATACCGCAGAAGCAGTCGGCGGACTGAACTTACCGAACCTGGGCGCAATGGGACTGGGCAACCTCACAAAAATTAAGGGTGTCCCTCCCACCGAAAAACCGACGGCGCACTACGGCAAAATGCGCGAAGCCTCCCCCGGAAAGGACACAATTACGGGGCATTGGGAAATGGCGGGAATCATCCTATCGCAACCTTTCCCCACCTACCCACACGGCTTCCCCCCCAACATCATCTCGGCGTTCGAGAAGGAAATCGGGATTGGAACACTCGGCAATCTCCCCTCTTCCGGCACCACGATCATCGCACAACTCGGCGATGAACACGTACTGACGGGAAAGCCAATCGTCTACACTTCGGCGGACAGCGTGTTTCAGATTGCCATGCACGAAAGCATTATTCCTATCGAACGGCAGTACGAAATCTGTGAGATCGCCCGCAAAATTTTAGTGGGAGAGCATAAAGTCGGGCGCGTGATTTGTCGTCCCTTTATGGGCGATCCTAAAGCCGGAACCCTCTACAAGCGCACCGAGCGACGCAAAGATTACCCCGTGTCGGCTCCCCCCACGGTGTTGGACGAAATGGCTTCTGCGGGTCTCGCCGTTCACGCTATCGGCAAGATTGACGAGATTTTCAACGGGCGCGGCATTGCAAGTCGTGATCACACCACCAACAATCCCGATCATATCGCCGCCCTCACTCGCGCCGTTCAGAGCGATGACAGCCCCCTTATTTTCGCCAATCTCGAAGATTTCGATATGCTTTTCGGACACCGAAACGACCCGCAGGGCATGGCAAAAGCACTTGAAGCGTGGGATGCCGCACTTCCGCCGATCCTCTCCGCATTACGCCCCGACGACCTTTTTGTGATCACAGCGGATCACGGCAATGACCCGACAACGCCCTCCACCGACCACTCACGGGAGTATCCGTTTCTGCTCGTCTACTCACCGGACAATCTGGAAGGAACCGATCTCGGTAATCGTGAGACCTACGCTGACATTGCCGCCACCCTGCGTGAAGCCTTTTCCCTTCCCCTCTCGGACGGAGCGCACGGCACAAGTTTTCTCAAGGAGGTAACGGGATGAACCCACAGAAGAGAGTTTATCCACAGATTAACACAAATGGACACAGATTAAAATGCGGAATACAAATAAGAGGAAAACTGGTCTTTCCCTCCCTCTTCCTTTTTCTCCCTCTGTGTCTCTGTGCCTTTAGCGTAGCGGGTGGTTCAATCATCCCTTCTGACACCTCTACTGAGACCTACCGCCTCAAGGTCGAGAACGCGCTTTACGGGCGAATTGAGATCAGCACGGACGGCGGAAAAATGTACCGGACGATTGGAAGGGTGACGGAACCCGCCACCGAAACCCAAACCGAAAAGGGGACGAACGAGCGTGGCACGGTCTGGAAAAGCGGCAAAGACGGTCTGACGTTTCTGGTATCGCCGGGAAAAGCCGTTAAGTTGGTGCCGCAACGTGAATCTAAAGGAAGCAAAAAGGGGAAGGGCAAGCGGTTGCCCGGTCTCTCTTCGGTGGAGCCGAGCGCAATCCGAACGAACCTGTCTTCGGGCACAGGAATATTCGGCGAGTGGGTGCCCTCAACAGGAACGCCCGTCACACTCTTGGGGACACGCGGACAAACCGAAGCGTTTTACGATCTTTACAAGCCGAGAACGGGGGATGTGTTTTCATTTCGCGTGTCTCTGGCAAACGAAAAAGGGGAGGTAACTTCCGGGGAAAAGATCGCTGAAAAGGTGACGAAACTGGAGGAAACCTACAATGCTGGTGCAATCGTTCGAGCAAAATCAAACAAGCGGCGCATCATCTCCGGGGTATTGACTCTGAGGGCAACCCTTCCCGCCAATGAACCCGACCCGATCCAATTCGTGACGTTTCTGGTAGACGGGAACGAGGTTTCCACCTCCAACGCCGCCCCATTCGCCCATGAGTGGAACACAAAAGCGACTTCCGACGGAGAACACATTGTCGAGGTAAAGGCATTCAACAAAGATTATCGCCTTTTAACGCAAACCCGTATCCTCCTCGTTGTCCAGAACGGAAAAGGGTAAAACTTGCCTCACGCTGAAGAAGAATAAATCACTTTTCTCTCAGAGCGTGTCAAGCGGATTCCGTAGTAGGCGTCTTCCTTTTGTGACGAAACCGTTTCCTTTGTGGTATAATAGACTTGGTTGTAAGGCAAAAAAAGCCTGCCGAAAGTGCGACTAACACTTTCGACAGGC
>JACMPS010000166.1 GCA_014377395.1 Chthonomonadaceae bacterium | reverse complement strand
TTGGTGCCGTCGAAGGAGTGGAAAATTGGATCGCGTCCGAGCGTTCGGATAAATCGTGCAAAAACCTCGTTCGGGCTGATCGTCCAGGCGGCGGAAGCGACGTGGCAGGTCGAGCAAGACCGTCCATTTGTGCCGATACTTTTGAAGAACGGGTTGCTTTTGTCGAAAGTGTGTCCGCTTGAAAAGATGGTTTGTAAAATTCCGTCCTGATTCAGCGAATAGTTGGAAACAGAGGGCGGTGTTCCCTGGCTCTGAACGGGCGATTGTGCAGCAAAACCGAGTTCCGTAGCAAACAGACCGACGGCGAGCCAACCGAGCGCATGAGTTTTTCTCTTCATTGAGAGAATTCCTTTTTAGTCGGAGATCCTTTCACCTGTAGAAAGATTTACAGGGGGTTTCCGCTCAAAAGCCATTGTACCTTTTACTCTCTCAATTCCCTGTGATATAAATAACAGTTTTCTTATTTTGTTTCCAACAGTTTTCCAATCTCGAGGACATTGGTACCCCCCTTCATAGAATGGTTAAAAGTGAGCAATAATTGCTCTCCTCTCCTTGTGTACTCATCTTTTCCCTTAGCCAACTTTGAAACATTTGCTTTGCCACAGGAGCGAATTCCGAGATCGGAGACATTTCGCTTCCCATTAGGCAAAACGCGGACATCCGTATCGTACTTGCCGGGTCAAACAAAAGATTTCCAACGGCTAAAAGGTTGATCAACGCGATTGCTTTTGCATTGAGTCCACGCAGGACATCCAACTGCATGGACTCAGTGCAACTCTCTTAAACTTCTTTTTCTTGAGGGACAGCATGAGCCGTGAGCAGAAAGCGGAAAGCAAGAGGGATTCAGGCAGGGATCGGTGAACTAAAGGAGAATGTGAGCGGCAAGGATTGAGTTTTGCCCTTGCCTTCGATCCTTAATTTAGTCGTGAAGAGGTTGAGTTTATGTTGAAAAGAGAAAAGGTCATTGCTGTTTTAGTGAGCGTAATTGTCGCGAGTGGAAGCGTGAATGGGGTTGCTCAAACAAAGGCGTCCAAAGTTCTGAGACTGGAAGCGGAGACCGGGCAACTCTCAGGGGCAACCGTGATGAAAGCCGGAACGGGGTTTACCGGAACCGGGTACGTGGGCTCCTTCGAGGCACCGGGGTCTTCGGTGCGATTTCACCTTACGGCGTCATCGGGGATTTATGAGGTGCTGGTGCGGTATCGTGCCGCTTCGGAGAAAGGGTTCGATCTTGTTGTCAACGGCAAAAAGACTTCCGCGAAGTTTCCGGCTTCGGGACAGGGTTTCGCCGGGTATAAAGCGGGCAAAGTTTCTTTGCGAAACGGAGACAACGAAATCGCCATTGAGCGAGGTTGGGGCTACTATGAGATAGACGCTCTGGAACTCAGCCCCGCTCCGGCGATCCTGCCGCTAAAGCCTCTCAAAGCCACTCTCTCCGACGCAAAAGCAACCCCGAAGACTCGCCAACTGATGCAGACTCTGTTGCAAAATTATGGCAAGAAAATCTTTTCCGGGCAACAGAACGTCAACGATGTTGCGTTTATCCGGCAAGTGACTGGGGTGGCTCCCGCTATCCTGAGTTGTGACCTCATGGACTATTCGCCGTCACGAGTGGCACGAGGTACGCACTCAGAAACGACGACCGAGAACATGATTTCCGAAGCCCGCTCAGGTCATCTGCTTTCGGTGATGTGGCACTGGAACGCCCCGAAAGACCTGCTCGATAAAAAGTACAAAAATGCGAGGGGGCAGGAAGTGGACGCAAGATGGTATCGCGGGTTCTACACGGAGGCAACCACCTTTGATCTTGCGAAAGCACTTTCAGACCCGAGTTCGGAAGATTATCGGCTTATTCTGAGCGACATTGATACGATTGCCGTTGAACTGAAAAAATTGCAAAAAGCGGAAATTCCGGTGCTGTGGCGTCCTCTTCACGAAGCGGAAGGAACCTGGTTCTGGTGGGGCGCAAAAGGAGCCGAACCATTCAAGCAGTTGTGGCGATTGCTGTATCGCCGTCTGACTGAGACACACCAATTGCATAATTTGATCTGGGTTTACACGTCCGGCGGAAAGCAGGACTGGTATCCGGGCGACAATGTGGTGGATATTGTCGGCACGGACGCCTACCCAACCGATGTCACCGATCCGCTCAGTAGCATCTGGGAAGAGTTGTTGCACCAATTTGACGGACGCAAAATGCTGGCGCTCACCGAGTTTGGCGGGGTTCCCGATTCGGCTCGTATGTCCGAATTCGGAGTACGCTGGGCTTACTTTGCCTCGTGGGGCGGCAGTCTGGGTCCGAAAAAGGTGTCTCAGGAGGAACTGAAACGCCTTTACCACGAGAAGCAAGTGGTAAACAAACCCGTGCGCTAACGTCACGCATAAGAAAATCTCCCTTCTCGAAATGAGGAGGGAGATTTTCTTTTCTGCGGCTTCGATCCTTCTACAAAGATCGAAAACCGTCTATGAATACGCCTGGTGGGGATCGAACCTACGACCTTTCACTTCGGAGGCGAACGCTCTATCCGCTGAGCTACAGGCGCCTACGCTTTCAGTATACGATAGAGGCGGGGCTTGCGTCAAGAGACCGAGATTTGCGTCACCGCCTATGTCCTACAATAGTGAAATCAAAGGGTAAACTGAAAGCCCACCCCTCACACTCTTCCGGGAAACACTTTTATTCAGGAAAAACAGCCAATGATGATTTACAAACCCTTCTCATTTTCGATATTGATTTCGCTTTTGGGAGGTCTTGCAACAACTACTCACGCACAATCTCCCTCACAATGGCATCCTGCGCCGGGACCCCTCTCCACAAAGTGGGCAAAGCAGGTCTCTCCGAAAAACGTTCTGCCCGAATACCCGCGTCCGACAATGACCCGCACCCGCTGGCAAAATCTGAATGGGCTATGGGATTACGCCCTCTCAAACAAAGAGGCAACGGAAGCACCCGCCACCTATATCGGGCAAATTCTCGTCCCCTACCCTTTCGAGTCCGCACTTTCCGGCGTCGGGAAGAAAAGCACACCCGACAATCGGTTATGGTATCGCCGTACTTTCACGGTTCCTGCCGCCTGGAAAGATGAGCGCGTCCTGCTTCATTTCGGGGCAGTGAACTGGGATTCGAGCGTGTCTGTCAATGGAAAATTGCTGGCGACGCATCGGGGCGGCTACGACGGCTTCAGCGTGGACATTACCGGATCACTCAAATCGGGTGAGAATGAGACAAACGAAGTCGTTGTTTCCGCCTCTAACCCGCTCCGCTCCGATGTGCCGAACGCGCAGGTACTCGGTAAACAGCGCGTCAAGCCGGGAGGGATTTTCTACACGGGTGCAACGGGCATCTGGCAAACCGTCTGGCTTGAGCCTGTCCCTACCGCCTCGATTTCGGCACTGAAAATCACGCCCAATCTGGATACAAAAACTCTCAAAGTTACGGCGTCCCTGCTCGGTGAGGCATCGGGTGCAAAGGTTTTGATCACGCTTTTGGACGGCAAAAAAGAAGTCGCGCAAACCACTTCCGCTCCCAACACCGAGGCGAGCCTTTCGCTCTCAAGTCCGCACGTCTGGACGCCGGAAGACCCTCACCTTTACTCCCTGAAAGTCGCCCTGATGAAAGACGGCAAAGCACTGGACTCAGTGGGAAGTTATGCGGCAATGCGAAAAATAAGTCTCGGCAAGGACGCGCAGGGACACAACCGAATTTTGCTCAACAACCAGTTCGTGTTTCAGATCGGTGCGTTGGATCAGGGCTACTGGCCCGACGGCATTTATACGGCTCCCACCGATAGTGCCTTAAAATTCGATATTGAGGCGGCAAAGAAGTTCGGCTTTAATCTGCTCCGAAAACACGCGAAAGTCGAACCGGAACGCTGGTATTACTGGACGGACAAACTCGGCGTGATCGTGTGGCAAGATATGCCGCAAGCTTTTGACAATCATCTTTCCGCCGAGTCGAAAACTCAGTTCGAGACCGAGTTACGCGCTCTCATTGCAGGGCGGCACAATCATCCGAGCATCGTGATGTGGGTTCCCTTCAATGAGGGCTGGGGGCAACACGATACGCCCGAAGTCGTTTCACTGATCAAAAGTCTTGATCCGTCCCGTTTAGTCTCGAACGCAAGTGGGTGGAACGATTTTAAGGGCGTTGGGGACATTGTGGACACCCACGCCTATCCGGGTCCCTGGAGCGAAATCGCGGAGCCGACACGCGCCGCCGTCAATGGCGAGTTCGGTGGAGTGACGATGCGCGTTCCCGGTCATATGTGGACGGAAGATGTGTTCGG
Source organism: Chthonomonadaceae bacterium (assembly GCA_014377395.1). Classification (GTDB taxonomy): domain Bacteria; phylum Armatimonadota; class Chthonomonadetes; order Chthonomonadales; family Chthonomonadaceae; genus JACMPS01. The sequence goes on along the minus strand of JACMPS010000166.1, from coordinate 5,410 downwards.
CTACGGTGCTACCCTGAAAGACGGGCAGCTTGTGACAAAACGGTATCAGGCTTTGATGAAACGCGCCTATGCCCTGCGCGAAGAGCGTGGCACGAGTGCGTTTGTTTACACTCAACTCACCGATGTCGAGCAGGAAAGTAATGGACTGCTAACTTATGACCGCGCCATTATTAAGCCGGATACGGGAGTGACACGAGACGCTAATCTCGGCAAGTTCCCGCCCCTTGCTCCTAACCCAAACCCCGATCCACTCCCCACTTCCGCCGAAAGACCTGCTCAGTGGCTCTACACCACGACGGCACCTGGAACAGACTGGTTTACGCTGGGAGTTCCCGAAACAGATTGGCAAAAGGGCGTCGCCGGATTCGGAAGCGGCGTCGGTGAGGTTCACACCGAGTGGAAAACAAGTGACATCTGGCTTCGCCGTGAGTTTACGCTTTCCGCAAACCTTCCTTCGAAACTCGCCTTCTCCGCGTTCCACGATGAGGATATGGAAATCTACATCAATGGAGTGCTTGCAGGAACCGCAAAAGGTTACTCCACCGACTACGTGACTGTGCCGATGACCGAGGAGGGGCGCAAAGCCCTTAAACCGGGCAAAAATCTGATCGCGGTTCACTGTCACCAGACGGTAGGCGGGCAGTTCATTGATGTTGGAATCGTGCGACAGTAAGGAGGTAAGGGCGTTGCTTGTTGCGCCCCTACTGTCCCTGTCCAAGCGTGAATCCCGGTTCTCCGTCGAAGTTGCAGAGGTTTTCGCACTTGATGAAATCCAGCCCCGTCATACTGACCCGCTCCAGTAAAGAAATAATGTCTCGGTGCTGGATTGTGCCGTCGGGAGTTTGTGCCATAAAGCGACAGCGCCAGTGATCCGTACAAAAAGTTTCCGGCAATCCCTGGGGCCATACTTTGACGCCGCGATTGGTAATCATTTTTAGTTCGAGTTCTTTGTTGCTTGTCTGAGATAGAAGTTCACCGAGTTTGTCCGGGAGTCCGTCTCGCCAGTGCAAAAACACGTCAACACCTACCAATTCTTTTTTTGCGGGGGGGCGGCGCGTGGGGGGCGGTAGAAACTTCACCTCTCCGTCTCCCTCTGCGTAAAGAACCGGGGTGAACTGAGTGGGTTTTTGTCCCAATCTCTGAATGACGCTTTCGGTGAATTTATCCGTGCCGACGCGCTCCCGGCTATTGCCCTCAGAGAAAATATCTCCCGTGTGAATCCCTCTCTCCAGCGTACATAACCAGGCGTTATGCACTCGCGTTGCAACCTCTCCCTGCCCGATGTGAACGAGCATCATCATTGCCGCCCTCAGCAACCCCGATGGATTGGCAAGGTTTTGTCCGGCAATCAGAGGAGCCGAGCCGTGAATCGCTTCGAACATCGCTCCCTGCTCCCCGATATTGGAAGACCCCGCCATTCCGACCGACCCCGCAATTTGTGCCGCCACATCCGAAAGAATATCGCCGTAAAGGTTTGGCATCACAATCACGTCAAACATTTCCGGCGTGTCCGCCAATCGTGCCGCCCCGATGTCAACAATCATGTGATCGTGTTCGAGATCGGTGTACTCTTTGGCAATCTCATCGAAAACCTTATGGAACAGCCCGTCCGTCAGTTTCATAATGTTGTCTTTGGTGAAGCAGGTCACTTTTTTGCGATGATTTTGTCGGGCGTACTCAAAGGCATAACGCACAATCTTTTCACAACCCGGTCTTGAAATCAGTTTCAGGCACTGCATCACCTCATCTGTTTGGCGATGCTCGATTCCGGCGTACAAGTCTTCTTCGTTTTCTCGAACGATGACGAGATTCATTTTGGGATGCAAGGTTTTTACAAAGGGTGCGTAGGCAACGCAGGGACGAACATTTGCGTACAATCCCAGACTTTTGCGAATGGTGACGTTGAGGCTTTTGTAGCCCCCTCCCTGTGGCGTCGTAATCGGGGACTTAAGGAAAACTCGTGTGCGACGCAGTGAGTCCCAGGCACCCGGCTCGATCCCCGAACTGACTCCGCGCTCGTAAACCCGTTGTCCGATCTCGATTTCCTCGATCTCCAGACTTGCGCCCGCCTCTTGAAGAACGCGGAGAGTTGAGGACATAATTTCGGGTCCAATTCCGTCTCCAAAGGCAACCGTAATCGCAGTTTTTTTCATCATCATGATTTTCTTTCTTTGTAAGGGTAATCTATAAGAACCTTGTCGTGAATAGAATACCACGAATCTTAATTCGCGATACATAATACACGAAAAAAAAGTCGTGTTTAGAGGAGAAAATGTTGATTGTGTCCCGTTCAGAAAAAGAAGAGGCTCCTCCGGCGGTCGCGTGGACGTTTCTCACCAACCATTCTCATGTTCTGGTTTGTCTGGCTCGTAATCCGATTTCGCGATTGCGAGATGTGGCGGAGCTGGTAGGAATCACGGAACGCGCCGTCCAAAGGATTGTGGCGGATTTAGAGGAGGGAGGCGTGATCACGCGGTTGCGGGAGGGGCGGCGCAATCGCTACGAAATTCATGAAGCCCTTCCGCTTCGCCATTCCATCGAATCGAGCCACACCGTCGGCGAACTCCTTAAAATTGTTTCGGATCCTCTGCCGATTGACGAAACCAATGCGGGTGCAGAGAGGGAAAAAGTCGGGTAAACTCTCCCTGTGGAATGAACGTTTTTGTCAGGAGAAACCCAAAATGAGTGAACGCTATTCGCATTACCTCGGTGGAGGCTGGGAAACCCCCGGCGAAACCGCAAACTTTTTACCCAATCGCAACCCCGCCCGTCTTTCCGAAGTTCTCGGTGAGTTTCAGAACGGGACTTCAGAAGACGCCACAAAAGCAATCGAAGCCGCGCACAAGGCACTCGCGGGGTGGGCGGCACTGCCTGCTCCCTCACGCGGCGAATTTTTGCGAAAAGCGGCGGATTTGCTGGCGGCTCGTGTAGATCATGTGGCAAAAGACTTGATGCTGGAAGAGGGAAAGTCTCTCCCGGAAGCAAAAGGCGAAACCATGCGCGGCGTTGCGATTTTGCGCTACTACGCCGCACAAACGTTGCTCCCCGACGGCGAAGTGATCCCCTCTGCAACGGCGGGAACCCTCTTTTTCACACGCCGAATTCCGGTTGGCGTGTGCGCCCTGATTACTCCCTGGAACTTCCCGATTGCCATTCCCCTCTGGAAAGCCGCCCCCGCGCTCGCTTTCGGCAACACGGTAGTAATGAAGCCCTCCGAACATTCCCCGCTGACCGCGCATCATCTTGCGGAGGTTTTCCACGAGGCGGGATTGCCCGCCGGAGTTTTCAACGTCCTTTACGGAGAAGGCGCAAGAGTCGGTGAAACGTTGACGACGCACCCGGCAGTGAACGCGCTTTCTTTTACCGGGTCGGCGAAAACGGGCAAGTGGCTCGGTTCTCAGTGTTCCGCAAACGGGAAAAAGTATCAACTGGAAATGGGCGGCAAAAACGCAGTGATTGTGCTTCCCGACGCTGATCTGGAGCAAGCCGTCAACCTTACCGTGCAGGGTGCGTTTAAATCCGCCGGACAAAAATGTACCGCGACTTCCCGCGCCATTATCCACGAAGACGTTTACCAATCGTTTGTCAATCACCTTGTGGAGAAAGTTCACACGCTGAAAGTGGGAGCCGGAGATGAGGCGGACGCTTATCTAGGTCCCGTCATTTCGGAGGCGGCACGGGACAACATTCTGAAAGCGATTCGGGAGGCGGCAGAGGCGGGGTCAACCTTGCTGTGCGGAGGTAAGCCGCTTGAAGGTGCGAAATACGATCTCGGTGCGTATGTACCGCCGACGGTTTTCTGGGATGTTGACCCAGATGCGAAAATCGCGAAAGAAGAGGTTTTCGGACCGGTTCTCTGCCTGTTCCGGGCGAAAAGCGAGGAGGAAGCCCTCGAAATTCTCAACTCCTCCGAGTATGGTCTTTCCGCTTCGATCTTTACGAAAAGCCTCAATTCCGCGCTCAGATTTGCGGAGAAAGCGCAGGTGGGCATGGTGCGCGTCAACGGCGAAACAGCAGGTGTCGAGCCACAAGCCCCCTTTGGCGGAATGAAGGGATCGAGTTCCTACAGCCGTGAGCAGGGAATGGCGGCGCGTGACTTCTACACTCAGATCAAGACAATCGCAATCGAAGCGGCGGCAGAATAAACAGAGCGGAACGGAAAGAGATTGGACTGGACGAGGAGGGGCATCCTATGGCTTCCATTCGTGTTATCGGGGTTCCTGATGGCGAAGCCCCGCACTACATTCGGAGCGCGTGGGTTGGCTGTGTCTTGCCCCTCGATCCTCTGGGTCCTCTCTACGCAACTTTGCAGGATACGGAAGGAGTGCTTTCCGGCACACGAAAAACCGCTTTTACTCGATTGTTTGCTCGTGTTAAGCAGGTTCCGGGGTATTCGGTTTTGGTGTCCGATGCTCTGGAGGCTCTGGCTTTGCACAACCCGGTTGCCGCGCAGTGGTGGCGCGAAAACGTGCCTCATCTGATTGAAGCGAACGGAACTCTTATTTTCGAGGCTTCCGTTTGTCAAAAACTCATGGATGATTAGGGGGGGGTTGTGAATCCAAGGAATGAATTCCCCGGCTACAAAGGCGCGAAGTCCACCTGCGTGGACTGGATGCAAAGACGCTGGCGATGACCCAGTTTTCTCTCAACTGCGCTTTTGCTGAGTGGTGTGTCCGAGTTTTGTCCAATTGGGGGCGGCACGCCTCCCAGCGCGGAATTTATTCCTGCGCTAAACGTATCGACTCTACTTTTTCAACACCTTCTAAGGGTCAATCTCTTTCCTCCCCTTGACGCAAGGGGAGGTTAGGAGGGGGCTGAGATTTGTACTTCTCTATCGAAGTTTCGCCGGCTCATAAACCGCAAGATACCAGCCCAGAGGGATATTCAGAAGAGGAATGACCATTAAGGCACCGAGGGGGCCCGGCTTGTTGGCGTACTCGGCGATCTGCCACCATAGATAAACCATCAGAATCAGGGCAGCAGGCGGGAAAAGAAAAAGCAAACACAAAAGAGGATTGGCGTCCACCATATCGCACATCAGCCAGACGTTTCCAATGGGAACGAACGCGAGCAACGCAAGGGGGTGATCCCCTTTTTTTGCGATGATGAAGAGGGGCAGTTGGTGAATAACCCAGAGACCCAGCCAGACATAAGCGGGGAGAGGTCGGACATGAGAAGCTCCTTTGATGACCTTAAAACCGGGTGGAAGATAGAGAGCGTTACGTGCCGGAAACCAAGCACTCATAAGTCTTATTCCGAATTTCGAGAAGACCGAACGTGATTCCTGCTATTTTCGGCGAGCTGTCAAAATTAAAATCGTAGATAATTGTAGATACAGGGAGTGGAACAATGGCACTTTGCCGCTATATGACTTACAAGCCGACGGTGGGGCGGCAAAAATGCTGGGGTT
>JACMPS010000165.1 GCA_014377395.1 Chthonomonadaceae bacterium | reverse complement strand
TTCCCGGTGAAGAGGAGATGTCCGGGATCGCCCGTCGAAGTGACGGTCACTCGATCCCCGAAAAAAAGACGTGTAGGCGGCATCAAAAGACTTACCCCATCCTCATTGACCTGCAAAAACTTGCGGGCAAGCGAGAGATAGACCCGGTGCGGCGTGGGCTTCCGGGACTTGCCGCCGGGTTTCGAGAAGGTAGGTAATGACGCGGCATAAGCGATCCACGCCGTGCGCTCGCTGTCCGTGAGGCGTGTCCAGTGAGAAGAGGCGCGTCCGAAATCGTTTCGCCGTTCGCGTTGCAGGGGCGTTTTGGGATCACGCGGCACCACATAATCCCGCATCGTGATGCCTGCCACCGTCTGAGAATAAACGACGTTGCCCGTACGCCCTCTCAGGTGAATCCCCAACCCATCGGTGGTAACGATTGCCAATTTTGTGTTCCTTTGCACCCTGTTTCCGGTCTTTATCTGAGGAGAGAAGAGCGTTCGGGAGGATTATCGGCAACTTTGCGGGGGGGCGGGAACCGGAACAATACGGGTTTCTCAAAATAGAAAAAAGGGGAAAGAAGAGCGAACACGGAACAAAAGAAGGGAGAGTGAAAGTAAATGGGGTTTGCAAACAGGGGGCGTATTCGATGTCGAGAGTAAGCGTAGTGCGGGATGCGTCGTGGGTACGTCAGTGGTACGTCAGTAAGTAATGACGTACCTATGAAGTACCCACGAAGATTCTTACTCTACACCTAGAACCTCTATAGAACACAGAGAGAACACACAATCTCTTTGTATTGAGTCCACGAAGGTGGACTTTGCGTCCTTGCAGCCGGAGGTTTTAACCTCTGGACAACCTTCCAATCCTCACCCGAAACAAACACCGGGGAATTCATTCCCCGGCTCTAAAAGAGCGAAGTCCACCTTCGTGGACTGAGAGGGAAAAGGCTCTCCCTATCGGACACGCGCCACAAACCAGCCATTTTCGACTTTCGTAAAGCCGATATGCGGGTAATACTCGGCGGCGGCAGGAGCCGCCAACAAAAGCACCATCACCTCGTCTCCGCAAACCTCTTGCGTTCGGCGAATCAGCTCTCTGCCGATCCCGTTTTTCTGGTAGTCGGGGTGTACCGCAAGGTCGGCGAGATAGCAAACATACGAGAAATCCGTGAGAGAGCGAGCGATTCCCAAGAGGGTATCCGTCTCCGTGTCCCATGCCGTGATGATCAGATTTGCGTGTGTCATCATTCGCCCGATCCGTTCCAGGTCTTGCGTGGGGCGTCGCAAACCCGCCGCGTCATACAGTGCGGCAACGGCTTCAGGGGAGGGAATTCTGTCGGTTTCATAGTGGAGGGACATCTTTGTTTCCTTCTCAAATCCTTCGCAAAACGGAGAGGGCATTCAGTCCACAGAGGTGGACTTCGCGCTTTTGTAGCCGGGGAATTCATTCCCCGGACAACCTCCCGCTTGCCCGTACCGCATCTCTAATCAGGTGGCATCAAACCTAAAATCCGCTCAACTACCTCCCCCTCAGTGATCGCGGCAAGGCACTTTGCGTGAGGGAAGGCGCAGTGGTGCCAGTTGCAAGCGGGGTCACAGACTTCCTTGTGACTGAAAACGTTTGCCCGTTGACCGTAGGGACAGATGCGGTCAGGGGCGGTGGGTCCCACCAGCGTGATCGTGGATACTCCCAGTGCCGCCGCCAGATGTGCCGATCCGGTATCCCCGCAAAGGTGAACACGACTTTCTGCGATCACCCCACCGAGTTGCTTGAGAGTGGTTTTGCCGCTCAGGTCTACAAAGGGATGCTGTGCCGCCGCCGCGACTTTACCCGCCACTGCTTTGTCGGAGGTGAGGAGGACGCAGGGCGTACCGGTTTTCTCGTAAATCCTATCCATGATCCCGGCAAAGTGGCTCTCCCCCCACTGCTTGAGCGGTTGTGCGGACGCAGGGTTCACGCTGAGGAACCTATCTCCCTCCCTGATTCCGCCCTCACGCAACAGGCTTTTCACGTGAGCCGAATCCGTGTCGGAGATCAAGAAGGGAAACGTCACAGGGCGAACTGCCGCTCCAAAAAAGTGTGCTGTGTCCAGGTATTGATCCACAACATGAACACTCTGAGAGCGTTTCGGGATCGGCTTTTCAACAATTCGGGCGAGTTCACGCAACCAGTGGTAGCCATAACGAAGAGAAGCCCCACTCCACACGGCGACCAACGCGCTTTTCGTCAAGCCCTGTAAGTCCAGCACGAGATCGTAGCGACACTGCCGAATCTCCCGTAGAGAAGCCGGATAATCGCGCCGATAATCTCGACGGTTCAGATGGTTCACCCGAAGAGGCGGGACCTCGTGGATTCGCGTGAGCGACGGATTTCCTTCCAACAAAAGGGCGAAATTCGTTTGCACCGCCCATCCGATTTCGAGGTGAGGGAACGAGGCTTTCAGTGCCGAAGCGACGGGGAGCGCGTGGAGAATGTCGCCCATCGCACTCAGTTTCACGATCAGGACGCGCTTTATTTTTGTGAGGTCAGGAGGGGAGAGGTCAGCCATCGTCACGCCGCTTGTTTGCGAGATATTCACGGTATTCACGAGGGGGCATATTGTGAATGCGAGCGTTTTCTTCGCCGTCGGGAAAGACACCGGGAGACGCCTTCCACCGATTGTGAAGCCAGAGCCACTGCGTCGGATAAAGCCGAATCTGTGCCTCCAATCGAGCATTCACAAGAGCCATCACCTTTTCAATGTCTTTCGGTTTGTTCGACGTAGGCGAGATCACGACAGGCGGCTCGAACGTGATATGAAATCGGTTTCCTTCTCGACGACACCATGAAAAGAGCAGGGGTGATTGCGTTTTCAGGTGCAATACTGCGGGCCCGTCTACCGTGCCTGTGGGCAACCCAAAAAAGGGAACAAAGACATCAGCGGCGTTCTGATCCGGCAAGAGGGCGGCGATCTCGTTGCGCTTGAGGGCTTGCAAAAGTCCCCGCACGGAACTCCCCCGAAACAGAACTTTCGCACCCGACCCGGTACGTGTTTCTGCCATCAGTTTTGTCGCCTCCGGGTCACGGGCATCTCGCGCCACTACATTCAATTCGTAGCCGTGCGTGGTCAGCCAACGCGCCATCCACTCCCAATTTCCGAAGTGTCCCGTGATCAGGAGGACGCCTTTTCCGCTCGCCAGTGCCGCCTTTAAGTTCTCTTCGCCCTCTACCGTGGTGAGGGCGTCTACCGCATCTCGACTTGTCGCCGGCAACTTCAGAAATTCCGCCGCCACCTGTCCGAAGTGCGCGAACACGGCTTTTGCCATCGTCCGAATCTCCGATTCTGATTTGTCCTGATAAATCAACGTCAGGTTTTTAAGGCAGACCTTGCGATACCGCCCCAGAATTCTGTACACAATGTTGCCCAACGTTTTGCCGAAAACTTGTGCTGTGGAGAAAGGCAGGGGACGCAGCACAAGGAGGATCGTCTTCATCGCAACTCGCCCGACCCGCCGTTCAATGCGTTTTTTGCGCGTGATTTCAAGTTCTGTATGGAGCGAAGAGGTTTCGGGAAGGCTCACAGAGGACCCTCCTGCAACTTTTGAGCGGCAATCCGAAAGCGTATCCTGTTCATCACGGCATGAAGAAATGCGATTTCACCGTCAATTTTCATCTCGACCTCTAGCGAATAGATCGGGATCGGGCTTTTGAGGACGGGCATCTTCACTGCGTCTTTTTCAGTAATGATCATCGCTTCCGCGCCCGCTTCACACGCCTCCTGAAAGGCGCGTTCCATGTCCGAAACCGTGATTTCCTGATGATCGCGCAACCGAAACCGTGACGCCAGCACACCGCCTAAATCCCCTAAAAGCGACTCAAAGGAAGCCGGATTTCCCACTGCACACAGCGAGGCAATGCGTTTGCCGTTCAGCCATTGAGGGGGGACTTTTTCGGCATGGGAGAAGTTTTCGCCAACCCGTTTCAGTTCGGTAGGCACTAAATCGGCGGTAAACAGGGGGACACCGGGAGCCAATCGTTGCGCCTCCAACAACACTTCGCCGACCTTTTTTGCACCCGCGTGGCGCACGTTGGTGATTACCACAATCCCGGCGCGTTTGAGGTGCGAAGGCGGTTCACGGAGTAGCCCGCGTGGAAAGGTGTAGCCATTGTCAAAGGGTTCTGCGGCGTTAAGGAGAATAATGTTAAGGTCTCTTTCCAGAAGCCAGAACTGCAACCCATCATCGAGCAGAAGCACGTCGGGAGAGAAGGTTTCGATAGCGAGTTTTCCGGTGACGCGCCGATCTTTGCCGACGATCACCGGGGTCTCCGGCAACGTTTTGGCGAGAAGATGCGCTTCATCACCCGCCTCTTGCGGCGTGAGAAGCACGTCTTTTCCATCAGAGACAATCGCACAGCCGAACTCGTTTTTTCCGCCGTAGCCCCGACTTAAAAGGCAAACCTTGAGGTGATTGCGGTTCAGAAGAGAGGTGAGGGTTTGTGCCATCGGGGTTTTTCCGGTTCCCCCTGTCGTCAGATTTCCGATGCAAATGACGGGAACGGAAAGGCGAGTCTGTTTTCGTATTCCGAGTTTAACGAGCAGTAAATAGACTTCAAGACCGCCGACATAAACCGGAGCCAGCACCGCCGTAATTCCCCTCAGCAGAGAAGGCACAGGTCCTTTTCGTCCCCGCGCTACCGAGAGCAAATAGGCTTCGGTTCGGTTTGCCTTTTTCACGGCTTGTCACGCTCCACCGAAAGCGGGTGCGGTGTGTTTGCGGTGATGCGTTTGTAGGGGGCGCGGTGCGCCACTTCGGTGATCGCATCGGCATACTTCGCGGAGACACCCCGGTTTGCGGAAATCAAATCAAGGGCGTGTCCCTCAATCTCCTTCCGCAAAAGGGGCTTCCGCAAAAGGTTGAGCAGGGCTTCCGCGAGTTCTTCACCCGTGTTCACCACCTGACCCACCTGCGCTTCCGTCACGAGTGCCACTTCGGAGCGGATCGTCGAGGTGAGGGGACCAAAAAGGACGGGCTTTCCGTGAGCAAGAGGTTGAAGCAGGTTTTGTCCGCCGCCTTTGACGACAGGCGGAAAACTGTTCCCGACAAAGGCGATGTCGGCGACGGCATAGACGTTCGCGAGCTCGCCCATTGTGTCCAGAACGAGGTGTTGAGTAGGCAGACTTTCAACGTTTTGAGGTTGCGTGCGTAAAACGGGGTTCAGTCCAAAGGAAATCATGTTCGCGACGGTTTCTGAGGCGCGTTCCAACTGACGGGGCGCGATAATCAAACTTAAATTGGGGAATGACTCAAGGACAATTTCGTAGGCACGGAGGACTTCGCGCTCTTCTTCATTGCTCCGGGTGCTACCCGCGATAAAGATGGGAGAACGCAGATCAAGATTGAGTTCCCTCCGTAGTCTCTGTACCTCCGCCCCCGTAAGACGGTGGACTTCCTGATCAAATTTGGAGTTGCCGACTACCGTAACTCGCCCCGGTTCGCGCAGGTTGCCCAGAGTGCGGATACGTTCCGCGTCCATGGCGGATTGCATCATCAGGCAGTCTATATTCGAGAGCATCCACCGTTGCAAGGCACCGCCCCACTTCTGAGACCTGCGAAAGTTTTTATCCGAGATTCTACCGTTGACGGTGAGGGTGAAGGCTCCCGCCTTTTTGAGATGATAAAGCAGGTTGGGCCACATCTCGCTTTCAAGTGCCACAAACACCTTTGGACGGAGGGCACGTACCACGCGCTTGACTACCCAGGGCAGATCAAAGGGAAAATAAAACAGACCATCAATGTAAGGTGTTGCTTGTTGTTGCGCCATTTCGTGACCTGCGGGCGTGAGTACGGACAGGAAAATATCGAACTCAGGTAATCGCTTTCGCACTTCGCTCAGGATAGGGACTGCCGCCACCACTTCACCCGCCGACACCGCATGGAACCACAGGCGGGGTCGGCTGTCGGGCATCCATTTGATCGCTTCGGGCAGGTGTCCCCAGCGCTCACGCCATCCGGGACGCGACTTGCCGGAGAAGTAGCGTTGTGCAAGGTAGGCTCCCACAAGCGGAGAGACTGCTAGAAGAGCCGAGTTATAAAGGGTGTAGGCGAAAGACATAATTTAAGGTTACGAAGCAAACTTGCAAACGTTGTCAAAAAAAGGTGGTGAACCGTCAAGCCATTTGGAGGATGAAGAGCGATCATCCGAGTTCTCTCCTCAGTCCACGCAGGTGGACTTCGCGCTTTTGTAGCCGGAGGTTTTAACCTCTGGACAACCTCTCAATTAGGTTGGAGTCAATCATCCGGGGAATTTATTCCCCGGCTACAGAGAAACGAAGTCCACCTGCGTCGACTCAAGGCAATTTTCATTCTCAGTCGATACAATCGGTAGACCATTCCGCAGGATAG
>JACMPS010000164.1 GCA_014377395.1 Chthonomonadaceae bacterium | reverse complement strand
TTTTTCGAGAAGACAAGGAACCTCTTATGCCCGACACACTGAAAACCTCTCATGATTATGATGTCTACATCACGGCGACTTTCGCGCCTGAAGACGAGGCACTCAAAACCACTCGCGCCGAAATGGAAAGCGGCAAATTGCCGAAAATCAACGTCTCCGCCTCCGAGGGCAAACTGCTCCACATGATCGCCCTGATGCACGGCGCAAAGCGAATCTTGGAAATCGGGACACTTGGCGGCTACAGTGGAACGTGGCTGGCGCGTGCTTTGCCGGAGGGCGGGAAACTCGTTTCGCTCGAACTCGATCCACACCACGCGGAAGTAGCGCAAGCAAATCTGGATCGTGCCGGATTGACCGACAAAGTCGAAATTAGAGTGGGACCCGCCTCCGAAACACTCTCAAAAATGATCGCCGACGGAGAACCGCTTTTCGATCTTGTTTTTATTGATGCCGACAAAGACGGCTATGTGGATTATTTGGGTAAAGCCTTTGGGTTGACCCGCGAGGGAGGCTTGATTTTAGGAGACAATACTCTCCCGGATTCTATCTTCAGCGAAACAGAAACCAGTGGAACAAAACGCTACAATGAAGCGGTTGCAACGCACCCCCACTTGATTTCCACACTCATTCCCGTCTTGCGGAGTCAGGGGATTGATGGGCTGACCATTTCGATCAAACGGGGACGCTAACCTGTTTTCTTGCCATCGGAAATTGCTGAAGGATCGAAAAACACCCGGAGAAATTTCCGGGTGTTTTTCTCATTCTCAGAGAACTTTAATCTAATTCGGGAGTTTGTTAATCTTCTCTTAACATAGGTTTGCTAGAATTGCGCTGAGGATACAACGAGACACATTGTGGCTCAGCCCTCTTAATCATCCTACAGGGAGAACCCCCATGAAGCGCAGTGCTTTCACTTTAATCGAATTGCTCGTCGTTATCGCTATTATCGCCATTCTTGCCGCGATCCTCTTTCCGGTTTTCGCGCAGGCTCGTGAAAAAGCCCGCTCGACTTCCTGCCTCTCCAACATGAAGCAACTGGGAGTCGCAATGCAAATGTATGCTCAGGACTACGACAACGCCCTGATGCAAACCTCCTGGGAGAAGAACAACGGCAACAACTATCAGGTTCACTGGTCTTATCTTACTCAGCCCTACATCAAAAACTTCCAGATTTTCGTTTGCCCTTCTGATGCTAACCCTGTTACGCCAAACGTTCCCTGTGCCGCAAATCAGCCTCCGGGTAGTGGTTGTGACGCTCAAGCTCCCAAGTTTTCCTACATCAACAACTACAATGCCATGCCTGCCCACGATTGGATCCCCCCTGCCGAGTCAACTTTTGACAAGCCCGCAAGTCTGGTCGTCATTACTGAGCGACGCGACAAACTGACGGGGGGAGCGGTTGTCGGACAGTGGAAAGGTTTTGGAGGCTTTTACGCAACCTCCACAGGTCACGGAACCTCCACAGGTGGAAGCCAGATTTGTCCCGGCGATACTTACCGATTTGCAACAAAAGCGGATGCGGACAGAGGACTCGCAGGAGCGGCGGATAAATCGCCTGAGTTGATCCGCATCAAGTGGGATCGCCATACTCAAGGCTCGAACTACACGTTCTGGGACGGTCACGCGAAATGGCACCGCTTCGAGGCAACCCTTGATGCGAACAATTTCCTGTATGGCGACACCTGGTATCCAAAACCCGCGCCCTGGAACAACAGCTGTAACTAATCTCGCCTTTTCTTGACAATCCCCATTAATGGAGTGTACACTCCATTAATGGGGATTGTCACTGTTACCATTCCCGACGAACAAATCCTTGAAGCGGTCCACATTGTCTTTGTCCGCGATGGGATTAATGCAACGACGAGGGACATTGCGCGTCAGGCGGGCGTTGGGGAAGGCTCACTCTTCCGACGTTTTCCGACTAAGGAGGCACTCTTCACAGCCGCCATTTTGACCCCACCCCCGCCAGCATGGGTACGGGAGTTGGAGACACTGGTGGGGCAGGGCGATCTCCGCGCCAACCTGATCCATGTCACTCGTGGAATCATTCAGTTCGCGCAAGAAGGTCTTCCCCTCGTCATGGTGGAATGGGCGCAAAGCAGAGCCTACCTCTGCTTCCGCCCATTCCACTGAGCCACCCGGTGTCCGGGATCGCCGCCAAGTTGCTAACTCCCTGAAACAAGAGATTGAGTAAGATAGGTTACGCCCCTGCAATGCCGAAGCGGTCGCGCACATGGTCTTTGGGGCTTGTCTGAATCTTGTCATGGAACGGCTCACGCTGGGGCAGTCGCTCCTTCCGCCGGAAGTGCAGACATTCGCCGAGGAACTGGTGGCTACTCTCTGGAACGGAATCGCGCCCTTGTAGCGGTTCGCCCAATTCCTTGATAATATTCGTTGTTTTAGAAAGCACTATCCACTTTATTGCTAATCATATCCACTTGTACAGGTTTGCTTATTTCGTGAGGATGTTCACTTGAGAGGAAAAACATGAACGTACTGCCGCAAGGTAAAGCGTGGGGATTGCTGACTGGTCTGCTTGCCCTGAGTGTTGGGTTGCACTCTTCCGCATGGGCGCAATTTGAACCGCGTCGTCCGACTGCGCCGCAAAGTCCCTGGATGGATCGCACTCTATCGCCTGACCGCCGCGCTGATCTGGTCTCTGCACAGATGACGTTGGATGAGAAGATCAGTCTGGTGCATGGCGTACGCTTTCCCGATTTCGGTCTCCCTCCGACCGACCCTGCTACTGCGGCGGTGCTGGCGCGTTCCAATGGGGGTGCGGGGATTGTGTCGGGTATTCCGCGCCTGGGCATTCCCGATCTCAATATGGCCGATGCGGCGGTGGGCGTCACGCGGGGCGCATTGCGTAGCCGTTACTCCACCGCTCTGCCGTCCGCCCTTGCCTTAGCAGCCAGTTGGGATATAGGTCTAGCGGAGCAGTACGGAGCTTTGATTGGGCGGGAACTGCGCGATCAGGGCTACAACGTCTCCCTGGGAGGCGGCGTTAACATCGCACGGGAGCCGCGCAATGGGCGTAACTTCGAATATCAAGGCGAAGACCCGATTTTAGCGGGGCGCATGGGCGGACGGATGATGCGCGGTCTGCAAGCACAGCGGGTGATCGGGGGCGTCAAACATTACGCTGTCAATGATCAGGAAACGGGACGTAACACCGCCAATGCCGTGCTGGACAAGCGCACTTTGCGCGAAACCGATCTACTTGCCTTTGAAGTCGCCATTAAGGAGGCAGACCCGGGCATGGTGATGACTTCTTATAATCGCATCAATGGGGATTATGCATCAGAAAACGCCTATCTGCTGAACGACGTTCTTAAAAAGGCATGGGGGTTCAAGGGCTTTGTACTATCCGACTGGGGCGGTACGCACAGCACGGTCAAGGCGGCTCTGGCCGGGTTGGATCAGGAGCAACCGGAAGGGCAGTTTTTCGGGGTCGCGCTTAAACAGGCAGTGCAGAACGGCACCGTGCCGATCTCGCGGCTGGATGACATGGTGCATCGCATCCTGCGTACCGAGTTCGCCAGCGGCATCGTAGATGAGCCTCCGGTGCACAGAGTGGTGGATGTATTCGGCGGACTGGCAGTAGCGCAACAGGTGGCAGAGCAGAGCATCGTGCTGTTGCAAAACACACGGGGTCTGCTACCCCTGAATGCGAGACGCCTTCACTCCATAGCCTTGATCGGTTCCCACGCGGATGTCGGTGTACTATCTGGCGGTGGCTCGGCGCAGGTAGACCCGCCCGGTGGCAACGCCATCATTCCCCCGCCACTCGCGCCGGGCAGTCTTCCGTTTTTCGGAGGTGTGGTTTACTACCCGTCCTCTCCCCTGAAAGCCATTCGCGCTCATGCGCCTCAGGCCCGCGTGGAGTATGATTCAGGCTCCGACCTCACGTCGGCGGTAGCCCTGGCACGGCGTGTGGATGTCCCGATTGTCTTCGTCACGCAACCGATGAGCGAAGGTCGGGATGCGCCCACCCTCGCCCTTCCCGACAACCAGGACGCGCTGGTCGCCGCCGTCACAACCGCCAATCCCCGAACCATTGTCGTGTTGGAGACCGGCGGCCCGGTAACGATGCCTTGGAGCAAACACGCGGGGGCGATTGTGGAAGCCTGGTATCCCGGCATTCGAGGTGCCGAGGCACTCGCCAACATCCTTTTCGGGGACGTGAACCCTTCGGCCAAACTGCCCGTCACCTTTGCCCGCTCCGAGGCCGACCTGCCGCATCCTGTGCTGCCCGGTTCCGACATCACGCCCGAAATGCGCGCATTTCCTGGTGCGCCGCCCAATGCGCCGAAGTTTCCCATGTTGCCGCCTTTCGACATTCCCTACACTGAAGGGCTGAAGGTCGGCTATAAATGGTACGACGCTGAGAACAAAACACCGCTGTTCCCCTTCGGGCATGGACTGTCCTATGCCACATTCGCCTACTCCGGGATAAGCATGGAGCCGGGTCGCATCACGTTTACGGTCAAGAACACAAGCCAACGCGCCGGGGTGGAGATTGCACAGGTCTATGTCGGATTGCCACCTGCCGCCCATGAGCCGCCGAAACGCCTCGTGGCGTGGCAGAAGATCACGCTGGCTCCGGGCGCGTCGCAAACTCTTACCCTGTTGCTGGAGCCCCAGTACCTTTCCGTTTTCAACGTGGAACGCGACACCTGGGAGGTTCTGCCCGGCGAATACAAACTCTTCGTTGGCAGTTCGTCGCGAACTCTGCCTCTGACCGGCACACTGTCGCTGTCGGGAAGCCGCACTCGCTAATTTTGATCGCAATAGAAGGCATTATCACTTAGATGCAAGCGGCAGACCTCATCCCTGTCACCCTTTAACCAATTTCAGAAAGGGTCTTTCATAAGTCGAGAAAAGAGAGAGGGAAGAGACCGTCGCGCACATTATGCGGCGGTCTTTTCTTTGTTTAGGCTCTTTTGCAAAGCCCCTCCCCTTTCCAAATTTCGGAAGAGACTGAAGTGAGGCTCGGATTCTGCTATGATAAAGGAGGTGCAAATCGGAGCAAAAGGAAGAAACAATCTTGAGTGAAATCACGGCGGACGTAGCGATTATCGGAGGAAGCGTAGGCGGCTGTGCGGCGGCACTCGGCGCGTTGCGGAACGGAGTGTCCGTCGTCCTGACCGAGAGAACCGACTGGATCGGGGGGCAACTTACGTCGCAAGCCGTTCCCCCCGACGAACACCCCTGGATCGAAAGTCATGGGGCGACACGCCTGTATCGGGAGTTTCGCACTCGTGTTCGTGATTATTACCGCCGCAATTATCCGCTCACCGGCGAGGCGATTTCACGCCCGAACCTGAACCCCGGCAATGGCAACGTCTCCCGATTATGTGCGGAACCGCGTGTTTTTCTTGCTGTTTTAGAGGAGATGCTTCAACCTTACCTCAGTACCGGACAACTCACGCTTCTTACCGAAACAGAACCCTGCGAGGCGGCGACAGACAGCGACCGGGTTCTTTCCGTCACGGTAAAGAGCCTGCGAGACGGCGAAGAAACGGTACTGATCGCCCCCTACTTTCTCGATGCCACCGAGACCGGAGACCTGCTCCCCATGACCGGAACGGAGTTTGTCACAGGTGCCGAATCTCAGAGCGAAACCGGAGAACTTCACGCCCCTTCCGAAGCCGACCCGGAAGATCAGCAAGCCTTTACCGTATGCTTTGCACTCGATTATCTCGAAGGCGAAGATCACACTGGAGACAAGCCCTCCGACTATGATTTCTGGCGAAATTATGTTCCGCAGATGACTCCCCCCTGGCCCGGTGAATTGCTTTCCCTCACGATGTCCAATCCGTTGACGCTCGAACCGCGCCCTATGATCTTCGATCCGATTGCCGAGTCAAGAGACCGCAAATTCGGCTTTTGGACGTATCGGCGTATTCTCGACCGCCTTAATTTCCGAGGGGGAACTTACCGGGGAGACATTTGCCTTGTCAACTGGCCTCAAAACGACTACTGGCTCGGTAACTTAATTGGCGTGAGCGAACAAGAAGCGGCAGAGCATCTGAAGAGGGCGCAAGAACTCAGTTTTTCGCTCGTTTACTGGCTTCAGACGGAGGCACCGAGATTGGACGGCGGAACCGGGTGGAAGGGCTTGCGGTTGCGCCCGGACGTAGTGGGAACTTCTCACGGCATGGCGAAAGCACCCTATATTCGAGAGGCACGACGCATCAAAGCCGAGTTCACGGTGACAGAAGCACACGTTGGCACGGAACAACGTATGGCGGAAACGGGAAAGACAAAGGAAGAGGTAAAAGCAAGTGCCTTCGAGGATTCGGTAGGAGTGGGAGCGTATCGCATTGATTTGCACCCGACAACAAAGGGCAAAAACTACCTCGATGTGTCGTGTTTGCCGTTCCAGATTCCGCTCGGTGCTTTAATTCCTGTTCGCACGGAAAATCTGTTGCCCGCTTGCAAAAATCTCGGCGTCACGCATATTACAAACGGTTGCTATCGGTTGCACCCGGTCGAGTGGAACATCGGTGAGGCGGCAGGAACACTGGCGGCGCACTGCCTTGAAAAAAGCGTGACGCCCCGGCAAATTTTACACTCACCGGAGCGTCTCAGAGATTTTCAGAGGTTGGTTCGAGCGCAGGGGATAGAAACAGAATGGCCCCGCACTCATGCTCTGTAGAGGTTTATGGAGTCTGATTTTCGCCGGGACAATCACCGGGTTTCAGTGGATCGCTTTGCGTTTAACACAACGCCCTCAAGAGTAAACGAGGAAGTCACAAGACCATACCCCATTTTTCCCTCTGCCCAACCCAAAAACCGCCCGATTTTCCGTTCGTCCCGCACCGCAAAATGCCTGTCGAGACGTTCCAGATCACGGGTCCCAGCAAACTCGGTTTTCTCAGGGGAAAAATAAAGCGTGATTCGTCCCTGCGGGGCAAGATAAGTCAGTTTACCCAGGCTTCCCGAAGAAGTTTTCAAGAGGTCTGCGCCAAGCAGTCGAGCACGGGAAAGGTGTAAGTTGATCGCCGGAATTTCACGATTAAGCCGCCCACGAAGCCAGTTGGCAGCAAGGTCGGGATCATGCGTAAGGAAGGTAGGAGGAGTGGTTTTCGATTGTGCAAAATTTTGCAGGGCGAAGGCAATGGGAAACTCACCGGGAGCATGAAAACGCGCCCAGGCAACCCCTCCAAAAAGTGTGGTCAAGGCGGAACCCGCCAGTGCAAAACGCCATTTCGCCCGGCGGCTTTTCGTTTTGTCTGAGTGTTCCCAGACAACACGCGCCCTCTTAAGGAGAGCGACGGGGGGAGAGGCGGGTTCCATGATCTCGCGGTATCGCCGTAAGCGGGTTCGCATCAGGCTTTGCGCAGTGGCTTCCTTGCGACACGCGGCACAGTTTTTAAGGTGAGTGGCAACATAAACGGTTTCGTCTTGCGTCAGTTGTCCCTCTTCATAGGGGGCAAGAAGATCACGTATGGGTTCACAGGGGTTCATCATGGGTTAGTTCCCTCGTGCTTTTTTAGTAGGATTGAAAACGTCATTGTTTGTCTCTGATTGTTCGAGGGTGCGGCGCATCATTGCTCGTCCCCGTGAGACGCGGGAGCGCACGGTTCCCAGAGGGATTGCGAGTGCATTCGCCGCATCTTGATAAGCCAATTCCTGCAAATCCACCAGAATGATCGCCACACGAAACTCTTCCGGCAGACGGTCAAGTGCCCTTTGTAATTCCTCCGGCAGAACGTTGAGAAGCAGTGCTTCCGCCGGGTTATCGGTTGTGTTTTCGGTGGGGAAATCCCAGAACTGCCCCTCTTCGCCTGCGGTATCCATCGAAGTGGTATTGGGTCGGCGGCGGGCGCGTTCGAGGTCATTGAGATAGAGATGAGTCAGGATAGTAAACAGCCACGCACGAAAATTGGTTCCCGCCGTGAATTGGTGGAAACGTTCGTAGGCGCGAATTAGAGCGTCTTGCGTCAGGTCTTCCGCCCATTCGGTCTGGCGGGTAAGACGCAAAGCCATCTGAAACAGAGGTTTTAGTTGGGGGCGCACGAGCCGCTCGAATTGCCGTCGTCTTCCCATCCGCAACAGGTCCATATTTGCCCTCTCTTCGGGGTTTAGGACATTATAACACAGTTTTGTAGCAATTCCCTATCTTGTTCGCCTTTCCTTTCTTGCTTTCAGGTACACTCCTGGTGGAATGGCTCAGGATTTCAATGGCGGCAACCCCCAGCGATTCATTCTAAGTAGAGAGCGTTAGTTGTTTCGTAGAAAGAGGCAGGAGGCTCTTTCTGATGTATCGAATTCACTTAACGGATGCTCACCAGTCGGAACTGTTGCGTCTCGCTCGTCTGGGTTCGCTTTCTCCCGCAACGCGCACCCGTCTGGAAATGGTGCGCCTCTCGGACGCAGGCTGGAGCGTTCCTCGCATCGCTCCCCACCTGCATCAGCATGAGCAGACGGTACGCTCCTGGATCAAAGCGTTTCTGTCGGGCGGCTTTGACGCCCTTTCGGACAAGCCTCGCCCCGGCAAGCGGGCGACGGTAAGTGCGGAGACGCTTTGGGCACTCGCTTCCGAGATCGGCAAAGGCGACCGCACCTGGAACTCGGTGCAAGCCCAAGCATGGCTGGCATTGAGGGGCGTGTCCCTCAAACGCACTCAGGTACGCCATTATCTGCGGCAGTTAGGACTGCGCTACAAACGCACCGCCCGCACTCTGCGTCATAAGCAAAACGCCGAAGAGGTCGCCGAAAAGCAAGTTGCGCTCGCCACCCTGCAAAAGGGGGGGATGTCGTCCACTTAGACGAAGCGGGCTTTGCGCTCACGTTGCCCGTCTGCTCCAGTTGGTTTGCGCGGGGCAAACCGCTTCTCGTTCCCTACGAGGCTCCGCAGGGGAGGCGGGTCAACGTGATCGGAGCGTTTTTCACTCACGGCGACGGGGCAGGACGTTTTCTCTGGAACACGTTTGTCAGCGTTCCGAAAGCGCGAGGGAAAACCCGCAAGTCCCCCGCCGAGATCGCTCTGGCACACGGGGTGAGCGAAAGTGTGATCGGACCGGTAGACACCGCCCGCTTCATCGCTTTTGTCTGGCGGGTGGCGGGGCGTCCTGACCCTGCCCCCGATGGGTGGAAGCGTGAGTGCCCTCTCACGGTGGTGCTCGATAACTACTCGGTTCACAAAAGCCGCCTTGTCAAAGACGCGCAGACGGCATGGGCGGAAGCGGGAGTGACACTCTTTTATTTGCCCGCTTACTCTCCACAGATGTCGGCGATTGAACCCGTGTGGCGGGACGTCAAGGCGCATGGAATGCCCTGGCGCACTCAGACGACACTTGGCGAGGCTTACAAAGCGGTCGAGGAGGCACTCGCGCAAAAGGCG